>NZ_RJOG01000007.1:0-69459 GCF_003942965.1 Streptococcus mitis
GGACTTAAAATCCTGCGATTGGTAACGATCGTACCGGTTCGATTCCGGTCCTCGGCATACAATAATGAGCACCCTTAGCTCAACTGGATAGAGTACCTGACTACGAATCAGGCGGTTAGAGGTTCGACTCCTCTAGGGTGCATTTTTCTATTTAACTCGGGAAGTAGCTCAGCTTGGTAGAGTACTTGGTTTGGGACCAAGGTGTCGCAGGTTCGAATCCTGTCTTCCCGATTGATTATCTGAGTACCTAAGGTACCTTTTTATACTAAACAACTGTAGCGTGTTGAAGAAAAGCTAAGCTCGAGAAAGGACGAAGTTCGTCCTTTCTTTTTTGATGTTCTGAGCGATAAAAATTCGTTTTTTGAAGTTTTCAAAGTTCCGAAAACTAAAGGCATTGCGCTTGATAAGTTTGATGAGATTATTGGTCGCTTCTAATTTGGCGTTGGAATAGGGTAACTGAAGTGCATTGACGATTTTCTCTTTGTCCTTGAGAAAGGTTTTAAAGACAGTCTGAAAAAGAGGATGAACCTCCTTTAGATTGTCCTCAATGAGTCCGAAAAATTTGTCAGGCTCTTTACTTTGAAAGTGAAAAAGTAGGAGCTGATAGAGATTATAGTGATCTTTCAAGTCTTCTGAATAGCTCAAAAGCTTGTCTAGAATCTCTTTATTGGTCAAGTGCATATGAAAAGTAGGGGGATAAAAACGTTTCTCACTGAGTTTCCGACTATCTTGTTGGATGAGTTTCCAGTAGGGCTTTATAGTCTTGTACTCATGGAATTTTCTATTAAGTTTATTCATGATTTGAACACGTACACGACTCATAGTACGGTTCAAGTGTTGGAGTAAAACAGTTCAGTGTACTGTTTTAGCCTGAGTTTAGAAATATAATAACGAAGGGTGAAAGCGATCTAGAAGAATTTTAGCACACGGAAAAAGATGTTTAGTCAAGTCGTAGTAAGAACTAAACATATCCATAGTAATGATTTTCGCCTGATAACGAATGGATATATCGTAGCGAAGAAAGTGATTTCGAATGATAGCTTGTGTTCTACCCTCAAGAAGAGTGATAATACTGAGATTATCAAAATTTTGCGCAATGAAACTCATCTTCATCTCCCGATTGAAACAGTCACTCCCCTGACTGTTTCAACGTCCCAGGACATAATCTTAGGAAGATGTGAAACATCATGCTTAAAACGGAAGTCATTGAGCTTGCGAATGACAGTTGAAGTTGAAATAGACAGCTGATGAGCAATGTCGGTTATAGAAGTCTTTTCAATCAGCTTCTGAGCAATCTTTTGGTTGACGATACGAGGGATTTGATGATTTTTCTTGACGCTAGAAGTCTCAGTGACTATCATTTTCGAACAATGATAGCACTTGAAATGACGCTTTTTCAGAAGAATTCTAGTAGGCATACCAGTCGTTTCGAAGTAAGGGATCTTAGACGGTTTTTGAAAGTCATATGTCTTCATTTGTCTTCCGCAATAAGGACAAGATGAAGCCTCATAGTCCAGTTTAGCGATGATTTCTTTGTGGGGATCCATATTAATGATATCTACAATCTTGATGTTTGAGTCCTGTATATCTAGAAATTGGGACTTTTTTAAATTAGTTAAGTAGATTCTGATAATCTTTTTTTGCGAAATAAGTTTGTAGACAGTAGCAGTTCTTAACGAAAGATACTGGCTATATATTTTTTCTAAATATGGTAAAATAGTAGGAGAATAATGTGAGGAAAATGAATGTCAAATAGTTTTGAAATTTTGATGAATCAATTGGGGATACCTGCTGAAATGAGACAGGATCCTGCTTTATCACAGGCTGATATTGAGCGAGTTGTGGTTCATAAAATTAGTAAGGTATGGGAGTTTCATTTCGTATTTTCTAATATTTTACCGATTGAAATCTTTTTAGAAATAAAGAAAGGTTTGAGCGAAGAATTTTCTAAGACAGGCAATAAAGCTGTTTTCGAAATCAAGACTCTGTCTCAAGAATTTTCAAATCAACTCTTGCAGTCCTACTATAGAGAAGCTTTTTCTGAGAGGCCATGTGCTAGTCAAGGTTTTAAGTCCCTTTATCAGAATTTGCGAGTTCGTGCGGAAGGTAATCACCTCTTTATTGAAGGATCTGAGGCGATTGATAAGGAACACTTTAAGAAAAATCATCTTCCTAATTTAGCGAAACAACTTGAAAAGTTTGGTTTTCCAACTTTTAATTGTCAAGTAGAGAAAAATGATGTGCTGACCCAAGAGCAGGAAGAGGCCTTTCATGCTGAAAATGAGCAGATTGTTCAAGCAGCAAATGAGGAAGCGCTCCGTGCTATGGAACAACTAGAACAGATGGCACCTCCTCCAGCGGAAGAGAAACCAGCCTTTGATTTTCAGGCCAAAAAGGCTGCGGCTAAGCCAAAGCTAGATAAGGCGGAGATTACTCCTATGATCGAAGTGACGACGGAGGAAAATCGTCTGGTCTTTGAAGGGGTTGTTTTTGATGTGGAGCAAAAAGTGACCAGAACAGGGCGTGTTTTGATCAACTTTAAAATGACAGACTACACTTCCAGTTTTTCTATGCAAAAGTGGGTTAAAAATGAGGAAGAGGCCCAGAAATTTGACCTAATCAAGAAAAATTCTTGGCTCCGAGTGCGTGGGAATGTGGAGATGAATAACTTCACACGCGATTTGACTATGAATGTGCAGGATGTGCAGGAAGTTGTTCACTATGAGCGGAAGGATTTGATGCCAGAAGGTGAGCGCCGGGTTGAGTTTCATGCTCATACTAACATGTCGACCATGGATGCTCTACCAGAGGTTGAAGAAATCGTGGTGACAGCTGCTAAGTGGGGACACAAGGCTGTTGCTATCACGGATCATGGGAATGTTCAATCCTTCCCACACGGCTATAAGGCGGCCAAAAAAGCTGGAATTCAGCTAATCTATGGAATGGAAGCCAATATCGTGGAGGACCGTGTACCTATCGTCTATAACGAAGTGGAGATGGACTTGTCAGAAGCGACCTACGTGGTTTTTGACGTGGAAACGACAGGACTTTCAGCTATCTATAATGATTTGATTCAGGTTGCGGCTTCTAAGATGTACAAGGGGAATGTCATTGCTGAATTTGATGAATTTATCAATCCTGGACATCCCTTGTCAGCTTTTACGACTGAGTTGACTGGAATTACAGATGACCATGTCAAAAATACCAAACCACTAGAACAAGTTTTGAAAGAATTCCAAGAATTTTGCAAGGATACGGTCCTAGTTGCCCACAATGCGACCTTTGACGTTGGCTTTATGAATGCCAACTATGAGCGTCATGGTCTGCCAAAGATTACTCAGCCAGTTATTGATACGCTGGAGTTTGCTAGAAACCTCTATCCTGAGTATAAACGTCATGGTTTGGGACCTTTGACCAAGCGTTTTGGTGTGGCCTTAGAACATCACCACATGGCCAACTACGATGCGGAAGCTACTGGTCGTCTGCTCTTCATCTTTATCAAAGAGGTGGCAGAAAAACATGGTGTAACCGACTTGGCTAGACTTAACATCGATTTGATTAGTCCAGATTCTTATAAAAAAGCTCGGATCAAGCATGCGACCATCTATGTCAAGAATCAGGTAGGTCTAAAAAATATCTTTAAGCTGGTTTCTTTATCCAATACCAAGTACTTTGAAGGGGTGCCACGGGTTCCGAGAACGGTTTTAGATGCCCATCGGGAAGGTTTGATTTTAGGCTCAGCTTGCTCTGAAGGCGAAGTTTTCGATGCAGTTGTTTCTCAAGGTGTGGATGCGGCGGTTGAGGTGGCCAAGTATTATGATTTTATCGAGGTCATGCCTCCAGCTATCTACGCGCCACTGATTGCCAAGGAGCAGGTTAAGGATATGGAAGAACTCCAGACCATTATCAAAAGTTTGATAGAGGTTGGAGAACGCCTTGGCAAGCCCGTTTTGGCTACCGGAAATGTTCACTATATCGAACCAGAAGAAGAGATTTACCGTGAAATTATCGTCCGTAGTTTGGGACAGGGGGCTATGATTAACCGAACTATCGGTCATGGAGAACATGCCCAACCAGCACCACTTCCAAAGGCTCATTTTCGAACGACTAATGAGATGTTGGATGAATTTGCCTTCTTGGGAGAGGAATTAGCTCGGAAGTTGGTTATTGAAAACACCAATGCTTTGGCAGAAATCTTTGAACCCGTTGAGGTCGTTAAGGGTGACTTGTATACGCCTTTTATCGATAAGGCTGAAGAAACGGTCGCTGAGTTAACCTATAAGAAGGCATTTGAGATTTATGGAAATCCACTGCCAGATATTGTCGATTTGCGGATTGAAAAAGAATTAACTTCTATTCTGGGGAATGGATTTGCCGTGATTTATCTGGCTTCCCAGATGCTGGTGCAACGTTCCAATGAACGGGGTTACTTGGTAGGTTCTCGAGGATCTGTCGGATCTAGTTTCGTTGCGACCATGATTGGGATTACAGAGGTCAATCCTCTCTCTCCTCACTATGTCTGTGGTCAGTGTCAGTACAGTGAGTTTATCACGGATGGTTCTTATGGTTCAGGTTTTGATATGCCCAATAAGGACTGTCCGAACTGTGGTCACAAACTCAGCAAAAATGGGCAGGATATTCCGTTTGAGACCTTCCTTGGTTTTGATGGAGATAAGGTTCCCGATATTGACTTGAACTTTTCGGGAGAGGATCAGCCTAGCGCCCACTTGGATGTGCGTGATATCTTTGGTGAGGAATATGCCTTCCGTGCAGGAACGGTTGGTACGGTGGCTGCCAAGACCGCTTATGGATTTGTCAAGGGCTATGAGCGAGATTATGGCAAGTTTTATCGTGATGCAGAGGTGGAACGTCTAGCCCAGGGAGCTGCTGGTGTCAAACGAACGACAGGACAACACCCAGGGGGAATCGTTGTTATTCCTAACTACATGGATGTCTACGACTTTACGCCTGTCCAGTATCCAGCGGATGATGTGACGGCTGAATGGCAGACCACTCACTTTAACTTCCATGATATCGACGAGAACGTCCTCAAACTCGATGTACTAGGACATGATGATCCGACCATGATTCGGAAACTGCAGGACTTGTCTGGGATTGACCCTAATGAAATTCCTATGGATGACGAAGGCGTAATGGCCCTCTTTTCTGGGACGGATGTGTTAGGGGTAACACCTGAGCAAATCGGAACGCCTACGGGCATGCTGGGGATTCCAGAGTTTGGAACCAACTTTGTACGTGGGATGGTCGATGAAACCCATCCGACGACTTTTGCGGAGTTGCTTCAGCTCTCAGGTCTATCCCACGGTACCGACGTTTGGCTGGGCAATGCACAAGATTTGATTAAACAAGGAATAGCGGACCTATCAACTGTTATCGGTTGTCGGGACGACATCATGGTTTACCTTATGCATGCGGGTCTGGAACCTAAGATGGCCTTTACCATCATGGAACGCGTACGTAAGGGCTTGTGGCTGAAGATTTCCGAAGAGGAAAGAAATGGCTATATCGAAGCTATGAAGGCTAATAAGGTGCCAGAGTGGTATATCGAGTCCTGTGGAAAAATTAAGTACATGTTCCCTAAAGCCCATGCGGCAGCCTACGTTATGATGGCCTTGCGTGTAGCCTACTTTAAGGTTCACCATCCTATTTATTACTACTGTGCTTACTTCTCCATTCGTGCTAAGGCTTTTGATATCAAGACTATGGGGGCGGGCTTGGATGCCATCAAACGCAGAATGGAAGAAATCTCTGAAAAACGGAAGAACAATGAAGCCTCTAATGTGGAAATTGATCTTTATACAACTCTTGAGATTGTCAATGAGATGTGGGAACGTGGTTTCAAGTTTGGAAAACTCGATCTCTATCGTAGTCAGGCGACAGAGTTCCTTATCGATGGAGATACCCTCATCCCGCCATTTGTTGCTATGGATGGTCTGGGAGAGAACGTTGCTAAGCAGTTGGTGCGAGCGCGTGAAGAGGGAGAATTCCTCTCTAAAACAGAGTTGCGCAAGCGTGGAGGGCTCTCATCAACCTTGGTTGAAAAGATGGATGAAATGGGGGTTCTGGGCAATATGCCAGAGGATAACCAGTTGAGTTTGTTTGATGAGTTGTTTTAAGGTCTTGGAGGAAAAAAGATGAAACTAAGAATTTTTGCGGAAGACAAGCCGGCTGAGAAGGTATTTGAATATCAATTAGAACTTGCTGATCAGACAATTCTTCTATCAACAGCACTCTTGTCAGGTGCCATTGCTTTAGCAGGATTATTCTCTGCTTTGAAAGAAAAATAAAAATAGAAAAGAGAAAACAACATGGTTTTACCAAATTTTAAAGAAAATCTAGAAAAATACGCTAAGCTTTTGGTTGCAAACGGAATCAATGTGCAACCTGGTCATACCTTGGCTCTCTCTATCGATGTGGAGCAACGTGAGTTGGCTCACTTAATCGTCAAAGAAGCTTATGCTTTGGGTGCGCACGAGGTTATTGTTCAGTGGACAGATGATGTCATCAACCGTGAGAAATTCCTTCACGCACCGATGGAGCGTCTGGACAATGTGCCAGAATACAAGATTGCTGAGATGAACTATCTCTTGGAGAACAAGGCTAGCCGTCTTGGGGTTCGTTCTTCTGATCCGGGTGCCTTGAACGGAGTGGATGCTGACAAGCTATCAGCTTCTGCTAAAGCGATGGGACTTGCGATGAAGCCAATGCGTATCGCAACTCAATCCAACAAGGTTAGCTGGACTGTAGCAGCAGCTGCTGGGCTTGAGTGGGCTAAGAAAGTCTTTCCAAATGCTGCGAGCGATGAAGAAGCAGTCGATCTCCTTTGGGACCAAATCTTCAAAACTTGCCGTGTCTATGAAGAAGATCCTGTTAAGGCTTGGGAAGATCATGCAGCTATCCTTAAGAGCAAGGCTGATATGCTTAATAAGGAGCAATTTTCAGCCCTTCACTACACAGCGCCAGGGACCGATTTGACCCTTGGCTTGCCGAAGAACCATGTTTGGGAATCAGCTGGTGCTATCAATGCACAGGGCGAAGGATTCTTGCCAAATATGCCGACAGAGGAAGTCTTCACAGCACCTGATTTTCGTCGCGCAGATGGTTATGTTACTTCTACAAAACCGCTTAGCTATAATGGAAATATCATCGAAGGAATTAAAGTAACCTTCAAGGATGGACAAATCGTGGATATTTCAGCTGAGAAGGGTGATCAGGTCATGAAAGACCTTGTCTTTGAAAATGCGGGTGCGCGTGCCTTAGGTGAATGTGCCTTGGTGCCAGATCCAAGCCCAATTTCTCAGTCAGGCATTACCTTCTTTAATACCCTTTTCGATGAGAATGCGTCAAATCACTTGGCTATCGGTGCAGCCTATGCAACTAGCGTTGTTGGTGGAGCGGAGATGAGCGAAGAGGAGCTTGAAGCTGCAGGGCTTAACCGTTCAGATGTTCACGTAGACTTTATGATTGGTTCTAACAAAATGGATATCGATGGTATCCGTGAGGATGGGACACGTGTACCACTCTTCCGTAACGGAGATTGGGCAAATTAAGGAGCAAAAATGATAGGAAGTATGTTCGTTGGTCTCCTAGTGGGATTTTTAGCAGGTACTCTGACCAATCGTGGAGAACGCATGGGATGTTTTGGAAAAATGTTTCTCGGCTGGATTGGTGCCTTTATAGGCCACTTGCTTTTTGGGACTTGGGGACCGATAATAGCAGGAACTGCCATTATTCCGGCAGTACTAGGTTCCATGATTGTCTTAGCGATTTTCTGGAGACGAGGAAGTTAATTTCTTAAATCTAATACTCAATGAAAATCAAAGAGCAAATTAGGAAACTAGCCGCAGGTTGCTCAAAGCACTGCTTTGAGGCTGTAGATAGAACTGACTAAGTCAGTGACATATATACGGCAAGGCGACGTTGACGCGGTTTGAAGAGATTTTTGAAGAGTATGAAACGAAAAGGAGGTTGGTCATTGTACCAGCCTCCTTTTGAGTATGATATAATAGTTCTATGAGATTAGATAAATTTTTAGTTGCCTGCGCTGTGGGAAGTCGGACTGAGGTCAAAAACTTGCTCAAGGCTGGGCGCGTGACGGTAAATGGTAAAAAAGAAAAATCAGCTAAATTGCAGATTGATGAAGAAGGAGATGAGATTCGCTTTGATGGGCAAGTGCTGGAGTATGAAGAGTTTGTCTACTACATGATGAACAAGCCCCAAGGGGTTATTTCAGCGACTGAGGATCCTAAGCACAGAACCGTTCTGGACTTGCTGGATGATATTGCTCGGAGCAAGGAAGTTTTCCCAGTAGGACGCTTGGATATCGATACGCATGGACTCTTGCTCCTGACCAATGATGGTCAGCTGGCTCATGCTCTTCTTTCGCCAAAGCGTCATGTGGATAAGACCTATCTGGCTCAGGTCAAGGGAATTATGGCCCAAGAAGATGTGGAGATATTTGCTGAGGGTATTCCTCTCAAAGACTTTACCTGTCAATCCGCTAGACTGGAGCTTGTGTCCATAGATACAGAAAAGAATCAAAGCCAAATCCGTGTGACCATTGCAGAAGGGAAGTTTCATCAGGTCAAGCGTATGGTGGCCTACTGTGGCAAGGAAGTAATAGACTTGCAACGTTTGACTATGGGAACTCTAGTATTGGATGAGAACTTGCAGCGAGGAGAATGGCGTCGCTTGACCAAGGAAGAATTAGAGGTTCTCCTTGCAAGTATTGCTTAGTTTGGTTTATTTTCGAAAAAGGTGAGGGACAATGTCCTTGCCTTTTATGTTTTTCAGTTGCTTCCTTTGTGAAAAGAGTTATAATAGACTGTAGAATAAAAGGAGGAATCTATGAACGCGATTCAAGAATCATTTACTGATAAATTATTTGCCAACTATGAAGCAAATGTAAAATACCAAGCGATTGAAAATGCTGCCAGCCACAACGGAATTTTTGCAGCTCTAGAACGTCGCCAAAGCCATGTAGATAACACACCTGTTTTCTCATTGGATTTGACCAAGGACAAGGTAACCAACCAGAAAGCGTCTGGTCGTTGCTGGATGTTTGCGGCTCTCAACACCTTCCGCCACAAGCTTATCTCACAATACAAACTAGAAAATTTTGAGTTATCACAGGCCCACACATTTTTCTGGGACAAGTATGAGAAATCAAACTGGTTCTTGGAGCAAGTCATTGCGACTGCAGACCAAGACTTGACGAGCCGTAAGGTTAAATTCTTACTCCAAACTCCACAACAAGATGGAGGTCAATGGGATATGGTCGTTTCTCTCTTTGAGAAATACGGTGTCGTGCCTAAGTCAGTTTACCCTGAGTCTGTTTCATCTAGTAGCAGTCGTGAGCTAAATGCAATCCTTAACAAATTGCTTCGCCAAGATGCTCAAATTTTGCGTGACTTGCTTGCTTCTGGCGCAGACCAAGCGACTGTTCAAGCTAAGAAAGAAGACCTCTTGCAAGAAATTTTTAACTTCCTTGCTATGTCACTAGGCCTTCCACCACGTAAATTTGACTTTTCTTATCGCGATAAAGATAACAACTACCAAAGTGAAAAGGGCATTACACCACAAGAGTTTTACAAGAAATATGTTAATCTTCCTCTAGAAGATTATGTTTCTGTTATCAACGCTCCAACCGCTGACAAGCCTTACGGCAAATCTTACACAGTTGAGATGTTAGGAAATGTGGTTGGTAGCCGTGCGGTTCGTTACATCAACGTTCCAATGGAGCGCTTGAAAGAGTTGGCAATTGCTCAAATGCAAGCAGGTGAGACTGTTTGGTTTGGTTCTGATGTTGGTCAGCTCAGCAACCGTAAAGCTGGAATCCTTGCGACAGATGTTTATGACTTTGAATCAAGCATGGATATTAAACTCACTCAAGACAAGGCTGGACGTTTGGACTACAGCGAAAGCTTGATGACCCACGCTATGGTCTTGACAGGTGTTGATTTGGATGAAAATGGCAAGTCAACCAAGTGGAAGGTTGAAAACTCTTGGGGAGACAAGGTCGGTACAGATGGTTACTTTGTTGCCTCAGACGCTTGGATGGACGAATACACTTACCAAATCGTTGTTCGCAAAGAATTGCTGACAGCAGAAGAACAAGCTGCCTATGAAGCAGAACCAATCGTACTCGCACCATGGGATCCAATGGGAGCCTTGGCAGAATAAAAGCATAGAAAAAAGGAATCAGGCTTAGAACCTGGTTCCTTTTTTCTATGCTTGATTACTACATGATACCGAAGAAAGATATCATCTTGTTCAAATTATAAAGCACTAAAGTGCTTAAAAACACTTAAAATTATTGACAAACACTTACGCAAGGAGTAGAATATATATAAGAGGAGGTTGTGTTATGTATCAAGAACAAAGACTTGAGCAAATTCTGAAACTTTTAGATGAAAAAGGGAGTTTAAGTGCAAAGGAAATGGTAAAACATTTCAATGTATCAAAAGATACGATTAGAAGAGATTTTGCAATTTTAGCAAGAGAAAAACGAGCGCAACGAACACACGGTGGATTACTACCTATTAATAGACAGCCTATTCTTGGTTTTCAAGGTAGAACAGAACAATTTCCTGAATCAAAGCAGAAAATGGCATTGCTTGCTAATGAACTAATTTCCAACGGAGATTTTCTATTTTTAGATGTTTCAACAACTATGCTAGTTTTATCTAAACAAGTTGACAAAAAAGTCACTGTATTTAGCCATTCATTAGATAATGCTCTTATACTAGGAGGAAAAGAGAAAATTGAGTTTCATATACTTGGCGGAAAGTTTCATCAAAAAAATCGTTTCTATTATTCTCTAGAGGAAACAAAAGCTTTAGAAAAGATACATCTAGATCTAGCGTTTTTTGGAGCTGCTAGCATAGAAAATGGATTAGTTTGTTATGAGGATCAAGAAGATGTTTTAGTTAAAAAAAGAGCTTTTAAATCTAGCCAAATTCGTATCTTACTAGCTGAGTCTAGTAAAATAAATCGGCACTCTCATTTTGTTCTTGGTAAATTAACAGACTTTGATTATTGGATTACTGATAAAAAACCAGACATGGAATTAGAGAAACAGTTAGAGGGAAATACTATTATTTTATACCCGAAGGGAGGATGTAATAATGAACATTAAACTAATTATAAGCGATATTGATGGTACAATTTTGGATAGTAAACACCAAGTAGACACGAAATTAATTGAACTCATGCCTGCTTTAAAGGAACAAAGAATTCCTTTTATACTTTCTTCTGCACGATCACCTCTTGGTATGGCTTCGATAGTTCAAGCATTGGGTATACATAATGAACCAATAGCTTGCTATAATGGAGCACTTATTACAAAAGGAGATAAAATTTTAAGCCAGCATTCCATTAATCAAAAAGAATTCATAAGCATATATGAATTTATTATAAGAGAGTTTCCAACAGTGTCTATCAATATTTATTCTGGAAAAGATTGGATTGTAGAGTCTTTTAATAAATGGGTAAAAAATGAAGCAAGAATTACTGGTGAGACTCCTATAGTAACTAATGTATCAGATTTTATCAAAAAAGAAGATACTATTATCCATAAATTATTACTAATAGATGAATCTAAAACTATTCAGAAAGTTCAAAAAATATTGTCTGAAATGAATTTTGTTGAAACAGACTTTTATTTATCAAAAGATAATTATCTTGAAGTAACTAATAAATGCGTATCTAAGAAACAAGCTTTGTTGGAGTTGGTAGAATACTACGGTCTTACTTTAGAGCAGGTTATGACAATTGGTGATAATTTTAATGATCTTCCTATGATTGAAACTGCTGGTCTTGGTGTTGCTATGGGGAATGCACCTTTACAAGTTAAATCGAATTCAAATATCATCACATCAAGTAACGATGAACACGGTGTAAGTCAAGTTATAAAACAGGTCGTTTTTACAAATTAGAATTAAGTTGGATTTAAAATGTAATACCTTTTAGAAGAAAATGCTTTTTGAAAGGATGTCTAAAAAAGAATTGTTATGAAACATGATCTAACAGAGTAAATTATGAACATTTTTAGCAGGGGTTATAGCTGATACAATACTCCACCTTTGTTTAGAAATTATAAAATGTTACCTCTTCGTTTCATTTCTACTGAAGAAATTTAACTACTAAAAAGCTCTCCACAACAGTACTGAGTTGATAGAGAGCTTATTATTTATAAGTTTGGAGCGAATTTTGAACTATTTTTTCTTAACAATAAGTTTAAAAAGATTTTTAAAGCCCAATTTAAGTGTTGAGATGATACTAGGAGCTTTTCGTAACTTTTCCCTTGGGATTCTCCTCTGAATTATTTTTAATGTATTACGACTATTTCTACTAGAAAAACGAAATCTACCGTTTTGTTTTGTACGAATTTCAAATCGTGGGATATATTTTCCACCAAAATAAACATCTGCAATTACAAAAGTTACTTCCGTCCAAGGAATTTGAATATAATCGTGTAACTTCGTATCATTATAAAATTCAAAAGATTGATCCCCAATTAGAATATTACCATAGATAGGGCCTTCGCGAAACCAAGTGCCCTTAATAGTATAATCTACAGTTGTATTTAAAGAATTTACCATAAGTCAGTTTTGTTTTATAGAAGGTGAATGAGGTGAAGCACAATAGCTAGAACAAAGATACCTAAAATAATAACGATTGGAGATACTTTTCTTTTAAGGAGATACATACATAGGAAAGTCAAAGCTAACGCAGCTAAACCTGGAACTAATTGATTTAAGTTATCTTGTAAAGTTGTAACTTTATTTACATCTAAAGATCTACCAGATGCGAACTGAGTGAAAGCTTCTTTTAGACCATCTGCTCCAGCAGGTAATTTTTCCCAATCAATATAAGCACCTTCTTGTTGTTTTACAGTAGAAACTACAGGTGTAAATGTAATGCTTACCCAACGTTGAATCAAAGCACCAATAACAAACATCCCCATCATTGAAGCACCACGTGTAACTTGTTGAAGTAAGTTCCCTGATAAATCGTCAGTGATAGCTGTCCCTGCTTTGTATCCAAATTCTTGGCTATACCATTTAACTGCTGCAACCATAGCATTCCAAAGTACAAAGAAAACGATTGGTCCTAATATGTTCCCTGAAATAGCTAAACTTGCACCGAGTGAAAGGAAAATAGGACGGAGAGTAAACCAGAATAGTGGGTCTCCAGCTCCAGCAAGAGGTCCCATCATACCAATTTTAACACCAGAAATTGCAGCGTCATCGATGTTAGCTCCATTAGCTCTTTCTTCTTCAAGTGCTAGAGTGACTCCAAAAATTGGGTTAGCCATAAATGGTTGAGTATTGAAGAACTCTAAATGACGTTTTAAAGCTGCAGCACGGTCTTCTTTAGAAGTATACAATTTTTTAATTGCAGGAATTAGGGTATAAACGAAACCACCATTCTGCATACGCTCATAGTTAAATGAACTTAAAAGAAAGTATGAACGTAAGAAAGCTTTAAAGCGATCTGATTTTGTAAGATTAATTTTATTTTCAGCCATTTTATTCCCTCCTGATTAAAAGTCTTCTAGAATGTCTCCGAGTGGATCACCAGAGTTATTATTAGAAGAACTATTTGTACCGCTAGCTTCAAGAGCAAGGTAGATGATTGCAAGACAGACACCAATAATACCTAGACCAATTAAGGTTAATTGATTGATAGCTGCTAAAGCGAAACCTAGGAAGAAGAAAGGCCAAACTTCACGGCTAGACATCATGTTGATAACCATGGCATAACCAACGGCAACAACCATACCACCACCAATTGTCATACCTGCTGTTAGCCATTGTGGCATAGACTCTAGACCACTACGAACAACTTCAGATGGAATTAGCATTAGAAGTAAAGCTGGGATTGCAACTCGAAGACCTTGTAAAGACATACCAATCATATGCCATCTTTCAATACCAGCAATATCTGCAGCCTCAGCACGACTATCCATTGCGTGTGCGATAAATACTGTAGCAGTACGAACAATCATAGTTAAACCGAGTCCAGCAACAGCTAGGGGAACTGCAAGTGCAATAGCAGAACCGATACCATTAGTACCTTGTCCTCCTTGGATTAGAATGATTGCTGAGGCAACTGCTGCAAGAGAAGCGTCTGGAGCCATAGCGGCACCAACGTTAGCCCATCCCATGGTAATTAATTGAAGACTACCGCCTAACATAATCCCTAATTCGAGATTTCCTGTTACTAGACCAATCAAGGAACAAGCAATAACGGGTTGATAAGTTTCAATCTGGTCGTTAACTGAGCTACAGCCGATAATGAAAGAAACAATAACGACTAAAAGAATTTGCATTGTATTCATTTAGATATACTCCTATATTATTTTTTTTCTGCTAACTTGCTTTCAGCTGATTTAATTAAAGTATCAATATTTGATGGACTATCACTTGGGACACCACGAACATCAAATTTGACACCTAGCTTCTGCAACTCTTTAATGGCATCAATGTCTTTTTGATCGAATGATAAAGCTTTAGTAACATTAACTTTACCCTCTTTATAGGCAGAAGAACCAAGATTAATTTCTTCTACTTCAACTCCAGCTTTAATAGCTGATAAGGCATCTTCTACAGATTCAAATAACAACATTGCACGTGTGTTTCCAAAACGTGGATCATTATTAGCTTTCACCATATGTTTAATTGGAATTACATGAGCTTTAACTCCACTAGGAGCAGCTTGCTTAATCATGTTAGTGCGTAATTTATCATTACATACTGTATCAGAAACAACAATAATTCTGTCAGGGTTGCTAGAACGTGTCCATCCGGTTGCCACTTGTCCATGTAGGAGTCTAGTATCTACACGAGCTAGGACATACTTGATTTTCCCATCACCGATAACAGTTCCTTCTGGAATCGCAGCTTGGGCAACTGGAGCAGCTGCAACGCTTGCTACTTCCTCAACTGGGTTTAGCTCTTCTGGAAGAGCTTTGATGCCATCTTTGGCTTCTTTAATGATATTCGCAGCGACTTTTTCTACACCTGCAGCAGCGTCCATCAGGCGCTCTGTGTAGGCTTGAATTAACATCGGTAAGTTCAGTCCTGTGATGATGGCAAACTTACGCTCAGGATTTTCTCCCATCACGCGGCTAGCTTGGTTAAATGGAGATCCACTCCAAAGGTCAGCCAAAACTAGAACCTCATCTTCTGCGTCAAATGCAGCAACAGCGTTATTAAACTTAGCGTATAGATCATCAGGACCTTCATTTGGCATAAAGGTTACAACTTGAACCTTTTCTTGTTCACCAAAGATCATAGATCCTGACTGATGAATACCCGCAGCAAATTCGCCGTGGCTCGCAATAATGATTCCGATACTCATTATTGTCATTCCTCCTTTTTTGTTTTAGTTTTCGTTTAAGAAAACTTTAAGACTTTTTAAGTATAAACCGTTTTCATCAAAAAATCAACTATTTATCATAAAATAANTAAAAAGATTACATCTGAAAATATTGATATATTGAGTTTTAGAGAAGTTTTTTTGAATCCTTATTAAAAAATTTAATATAAAAAAAGTTGGAAGCGTATTCCAACTTTTAAAATAGGTTTCTAATAGATTAGTGGGTGAAGTCGAGTACCATACGTCCTTGGATTTGACCTTTTTCCATTTCGTCGAAAATGGCTACGGCATCTTCTATTGGACGTTTTTGAACAACTGGAACTACTAAACCTTCTGCACCGAATTGGAAGGCTTCTTCCAAGTCTTTACGAGTTCCAACAAGAGAACCGATGACTTGGATTCCATCTAGAACGGTTTTGACGATGCTGAGTTCCATCATTTCAGAAGGAAGACCAACAGCGACTACGCGACCACCAGCACGAACTGAGTCAACAGCCTGGTTGAAGGCAACTTTAGATACAGCAGTTACGACAGCTGAATGAGCTCCACCATCAGTTTTTTCCTTGATGAGTCCAGGTACATCTTCAACTTCGAGGCCGTTAATAACAATGTCAGCGCCAACTTCTTTTGCAAGGGCAAGTTTGTCGTTATTGATATCAACTGCGATGACATGAGCATTGAATACTTTTTTAGCATATTGAACAGCTAGGTTACCAAGTCCACCAGCGCCGTAAAGAACAACCCATTGTCCTGGTTCAACTTTGGCTTCTTTAATGGCTTTATAGGTTGTTACACCAGCACATGTGATAGAAGAAGCTTGGGCTGGATCAAGTCCGTCAGGAACTTTGACAGCATAGTCTGCAGTTACGATACATTGTTCAGCCATACCACCATCTACTGAGTAGCCGGCATTTTTCACTGTACGGCAAAGAGTTTCACGGCCAGTAGTACAGTATTCGCAAGTGCCACATCCTTCAAAGAACCAAGCAACGCTGACGCGGTCGCCGACTTTAAGGCTTTTTACATCTGGGGCAATTTCTTTAACGATACCAACACCTTCGTGACCTAGGACACGTCCTGGTACTTGACCAAAGTCACCATGGGCAACGTGGAGGTCAGTGTGGCAAACACCGCAGTATTCAATTTCTACAAGTGCTTCCCCAGTTTCAAGTGGACGGAGTACTTTTTCCTCAATAGCAACACCAGTGCTTTCTGGATTTACAACAACAGCTTTCATAGCTATCCTCCTTGATATTAACTGAGAGCAGGAGAAACAGGACTAGATTGATTTTGTGTCAACAGAGTCGAGTATGACGAGCTCTCTTGTATTTATATGTGAAGTATATCACAAAAGAAAGCCTTTTCCAAGGTTTTGGATGCAAAAAGTAGAACAATCGATTAACTGGTTGATGAGACTGTGAAAAGAGCACAAAGACCAGCTCGCAAGCTGGTCAGAATGGACTATAAGAATAAATCTTGCAGGGTTTTGGCAACACCGTCTTGGTCATTGGTCAGGGCGATTTGCTCATCCGCATAGGGGAGCAGGTCTGGATTGGCATTTTTCATTGCATAACCTTTCCCAGCAAAAGCGAGCATTTCGGTATCGTTGTGTTCATCTCCAAATGCAATCAAATCCTTTTTATCGCGGTTCATTACCTTGAGCAAGTAGTCCAAAGCAAAGGCCTTATTGACACCTTTTGGGGTACACTCGAGAATATTGAGCGGACCACCCCAGGTATTGATAGACAGTTGATGCTGGTAGAAGGCGTTCATTTCTTTTGCCAAGGCATATTTGTCAATGGCTCTGGTCTGTAACAGGATACAGTTAGGATCTTTGGTCACTAATTCAGGCTGAAATTGATCTTCAGGATGGAAAGCTTCCACACCAAATAGTTTGGGATTGGCAATTTCTTCATTAGGATTTGTAATGTAGAATTTTTTACGATATTCTCCAGCTATAAAATCGGCTTGAATGTCCTTTGAACGTCGAACCATATCTAAAAGATATTTTTTGTCTACAGTTAAACACTTTTCAAAATCCCAAACTTGGTCTGGTAAATGAGTGAGGGAGCCGTTGAAGTTAATCATAGGAGTGTCTAAGCCCAGTTCACGGTAAAAATCTTTTGACATACGGTAAGGGCGACCTGTCGTAATAATAACCTGATGGCCTTTTTCAACAACTTTTTTAATGGTTTTTTTGGTAAAGTCAGAAATTTGACTGTCCGAGTTGAGCAGGGTTCCATCCAGGTCAACTGCAATAATTTTTTTCGTCATAGGGACCTTTCTAGTGTCTTTTCAGATAAGATGTCTACTATTATAACAGAAAGCAGGCAGAAAAGCAGATTCGAAACAAAAAAGAAATTTCATCAAATTCTTAAATAAATCAAACAAAGATATTGAAAAAGTGAATGATAAATGATATAATTCTATTATTGTTCGTAAAAATTAAAAGGAGATTGATAATGGACAAATTATTTAAACTAAAAGAGAACGGTACAGACGTTCGTACAGAGGTTCTCGCTGGTTTAACAACTTTCTTTGCAATGAGCTATATTCTCTTTGTAAACCCACAAATTCTTTCGCAAACAGGAATGCCTGCTCAAGGTGTCTTCCTAGCGACGATCATTGGTGCAGTAGCGGGTACCTTGATGATGGCCTTCTATGCTAACTTACCTTATGCCCAAGCGCCAGGTATGGGTCTTAATGCCTTCTTTACCTTCACAGTCGTATTTGGACTTGGCTATTCTTGGCAAGAAGCCCTAGCTATGGTTTTCATCTGTGGTGTCATCTCATTGATTATTACCTTGACAAATGTTCGTAAAATGATCATTGAATCGATTCCCAATGCTCTTCGCTCAGCTATTTCAGCTGGTATCGGTGTTTTCCTTGCTTACGTGGGAATTAAGAATGCTGGACTTTTGAAATTTACGATTGATCCAGGCAACTATACTGTTGTAGGAGAAGGTGCTGACAAGGCTCAAGCCACGATTGCAGCAAATGCTTCAGCAGTTCCAGGATTGGTCAGTTTTAATAATCCAGCTGTTTTGGTGGCTCTTGCAGGACTTGCCATTACTATCTTCTTTGTCATCAAAGGGATTAAAGGGGGAATTATTCTCTCTATTTTGACAACAACTGTTCTTGCTATTGCAGTTGGTTTGGTAGATTTGTCTAGTATCGATTTTGCTAATAATCATGTTGGTGCAGCCTTTGAAGACTTGAAGACAGTTTTTGGTGCAGCTCTTGGTTCAGAAGGTTTGGGAGCTTTGATTTCAGATACAGCTCGCTTGCCTGAAACTCTGATGGCTATTCTTGCCTTTTCATTGACAGATATTTTTGATACAATTGGTACCTTGATCGGTACAGGTGAAAAAGTTGGTATCGTAGCGACAAATGGTGAAAATCACCAATCAGCTAAGTTGGATAAGGCTCTTTACTCTGACTTGATTGGTACTTCAATTGGTGCCATCGCTGGTACTTCGAACGTAACGACTTATGTTGAGTCTGCTGCTGGTATCGGTGCAGGTGGACGTACTGGTTTGACAGCCTTGGTTGTAGCTATCTGTTTTGCTATCTCAAGCTTCTTTAGCCCACTTCTAGCGATTGTACCGACAGCCGCTACAGCTCCAATCTTGATTATCGTTGGGATTATGATGTTGGCTAGCTTGAAAAATATCCATTGGGATGATATGTCTGAAGCGGTTCCTGCTTTCTTCACATCTATCTTTATGGGATTCAGCTACTCTATCACTCAAGGGATTGCAGTTGGTTTCTTGACTTACACTTTGACTAAGCTTGTTAAAGGTCAAGCTAAAGATGTTCATGTCATGATTTGGATTTTGGATGCTTTGTTTATCCTTAACTACATCAGTATGGCCTTATAATAGGATAACCCAGGGGGATTTCCCCCCTTTTTTAATACAAAGGAGATGGGTGATGAAAGAGAAAAATATGTGGAAAGAATTATTGAATCGTGCAGGCTGGCTGTTAATCTTTTTTCTGGCGACAATTTTATATCAGATTCCTATAGGGGTTACTGCTATTTTAACTTTAAATGCAGTACCACTGTTACAGTCAGGACTGATAGTTGCTGGTATTTCGATTGTGATTCTGGTGCTGTTTATTATTGGAGCTCGTAAAACGCAGTTAGCAAGTTTTAATTTTTCTTTTTTTAGAGCTAAGGATTTGGCACGTTTGGGATTAAGTTATTTAGTCATTATCTGTTCAAATATACTTGGTTCCATTTTATTGCAACTATCAAATGAGACGACAACAGGGAATCAGTCTCAGATTAACGATATGGTTCAGAATAGTTCTCTGATTTCCAGTTTCTTCTTGTTGGCCTTGCTTGCTCCAATTTGTGAGGAAATCTTGTGCCGTGGGATTGTTCCTAAAAAGATTTTCCGAGGCAAGGAGAATTTGGGATTTGTAGTCGGTACGATTGTCTTTGCTTTATTGCATCAACCAAGTAATTTACCTTCTTTATTGATTTATGGAGGTATGTCGATTGTTCTATCTTGGACGGCTTACAAGACCCAACGTTTGGAAATGTCTATCTTACTTCACATGATTGTGAATGGGGTTGCTTTCTGTTTGTTGGCTCTTGTGGTGATCATGAGTCGGACATTAGGGATTTCTGTTTAAGATTTTTGACAATTGCTTACCTGTTTCTACTGGGAAAAAGATGAATGCAATCGTGTCCATCTTTTTCTTTTTATGGTAAAATAGAGAAATAATATGGTGAAAAGCCTTGAGGGAGTGACCGATATGTCAACTAAAGCCAATCATGCAAAGACAGCTATTTGCGGAATTATCAATGTAACCCCAGACTCCTTTTCGGACGGTGGTCAATTTTTTGCTCTTGAGCAGGCGCTTCAGCAGGCTCGTAAATTGATAGCAGAAGGAGCCAGCATGCTAGATATCGGTGGAGAATCAACTCGGCCGGGAAGTAGCTATGTTGAGATAGAAGAGGAAATCCAGCGTGTTGTTCCAGTGATCAAAGCTATTCGCAAGGAAAGTGATGTCCTTATCTCTATTGATACTTGGAAGAGTCAGGTAGCAGAAGCTGCTTTGGCTGCTGGTGCCAATCTAGTCAATGATATCACTGGTCTTATGGGTGATGAGAAAATGGCGGATGTGGTTGCTAAGGCTGGTGCGAAAGTAGTCATTATGTTTAATCCAGTCATGGCGCGACCTCAGCATCCTAGCTCGCTCATATTTCCTCATTTTGGATTTAATCAAGCTTTTACAGAGGAAGAGTTAGCTGACTTCGAAAAATTGCCAATCGAAGACTTGATGGAGGCTTTCTTTGACAGAGCTTTAGCTAGAGCGAATCCAGCTGGAATCGCAAAAGAAAATATCATGTTGGATCCAGGAATTGGCTTTGGTCTGACCAAGAAAGAAAATCTGCTTCTTTTACGGGATCTGGATAAACTACATCAGAAGGGCTATCCAATCTTTCTTGGAGTGTCGCGCAAGCGGTTTGTCATCAATATTCTTGAAGAAAATGGTTTTGAAGTCAATCCTGAGACAGAACTTGGTTTCCGCAATCGAGATACGGCTTCGGCTCATGTAACTAGTATTGCTGCAAGACAGGGTGTAGAAGTGGTGCGCGTGCATGACGTAGCTAGTCACAGGATGGCAGTTGAAATTGCCTCCGCCATTCGTCTAGCTGATGAAGCGGAAAATCTAGATTTAAAACAATATAAATAAGATGAAAGAAATTGAAAACAATCACTGGATTGCTAACTACCGGACGGACCAACCGCATTTTGGCTTGGAACGAATGGTGGAACTGTTAGCTTTGCGTGGCAATCCCCATCTCAAACTCAAGGTCATCCATATTGGAGGAACCAATGGCAAGGGTTCGACCATTGCTTTTTTGAAAAATATGCTAGAAAAGCTAGGGCTGAGAGTTGGTGTTTTCAGCTCGCCCTATCTCATTCATTACACAGATCAGATTAGCATCAATGGGGAATCTATCCCAGAAGCTAGACTAGAAGCCCTCATGGCAGACTATCAGTCTTTGTTGGAAGGGGAATCGGCTACCAATTTGCAGGGGACAACTGAGTTTGAAATAATTACAGCTATAGCCTATGATTACTTTGCCTCAGAGCAAGTAGATGTGGCTATCATAGAAGTGGGTATGGGTGGTCTTTTGGATAGTACCAATGTCTGTCAGCCCATTTTGACAGGAATTACGACTATTGGATTGGACCATGTAGCCCTACTTGGTGACACCTTGGAAGTCATAGCAGAGCATAAAGCTGGTATTATCAAACAAGGTATTCCTTCGGTAACAGGTTGCATTGCTCCAGAAGCGCTAGCTGTGATTGACTCTATTGCAGAAGCAAAAAATGCGCCGAGAATTGCCTATGGGGCAGATTATCAAGTTAGTCATCAAAAGAGTGTGGTTACGGGTGAAGTCTTTGACTATACAAGTGTTGTCAGACAAGGTCGCTTCCAGACTGGCCTGCTTGGTTTGCACCAGATAGAGAATGCTGGGATGGCCATAGCTTTACTTGATACTTTTTGTCAAGAAGATGGTCGAGAGCTAGCAAGCAATCACTTGCTTGCTCAAGCTTTGGAAGAAACAAGTTGGCCAGGGCGTTTGGAAATCGTGTCAAGAGATCCCTTGATGATTTTGGATGGAGCCCACAATCCCCATGCTATTAAGGCTTTATTAGCAACCTTGCAAGAACGTTTTGCAGATTATCGTAAGGAAATCCTCTTTACTTGTATCAAAACCAAGGCCTTGGAGGATATGTTGGACTTGCTGGGGGCCATGCCAGATACCGAGCTTACTCTGACACATTTTGACGATAGTCGGGCGACTGATGAAAACGTGCTGAAAGAGGCAGCTAAGTCTAGAAATCTCAGCTACCAAGGTTGGCAGGATTTTCTAGAGCAGAAATTGACAGATAAAAAAGAAGAGAAAAAAATAGTTAGGATTGTCACAGGTTCCTTGTATTTCTTGAGCCAAGTGAGAGCCTATCTGATGGAGAGGAAGAACGAAAATGGACAAACAAAAGATTGAAGCAGCTGTAAAAATGATTATCGAGGCTGTCGGAGAGGACGCTAACCGTGAGGGCTTGCAGGAAACACCTGCTCGTGTGGCTCGTATGTACCAAGAGATTTTTTCAGGGCTTGGTCAAACAGCGGAGGAACATTTGTCAAAATCCTTTGAGATTATTGACGATAATATGGTGGTAGAAAAGGATATTTTTTTCCATACCATGTGTGAACACCACTTCTTGCCATTTTATGGTAGAGCGCATATTGCCTATATTCCAGATGGCCGTGTGGCAGGTTTGTCTAAGCTAGCTCGTACGGTTGAAGTTTATTCGAAAAAACCACAAATTCAAGAACGTTTGAATATCGAAGTGGCCGATGCCTTGATGGACTATCTAGGTGCTAAAGGAGCCTTTGTTGTCATTGAGGCGGAACATATGTGTATGAGTATGCGTGGTGTCAGAAAACCAGGCACTGCAACCTTGACGACAGTAGCTCGTGGTCTATTTGAAACAGATAAGGACCTAAGAGATCAGGCTTATCGTTTAATGGGACTATAAAAAGAATCCGCTTGAAGCGGATTTTTCTAGAAAGGAATCATTATGGATCAACTGCAGATTAAGGATTTGGAAATTTTTGCCTATCATGGTCTTTTTCCTAGTGAGAAAGAATTAGGGCAAAAGTTTGTCGTTTCAGCTATCCTATTCTATGATATGACTAAGGCGGCTACAGATTTGGATTTAACAGCCTCTGTCCATTACGGAGAACTGTGTCAGCAGTGGACGACTTGGTTTCAGGAAACGAGTGAAGATTTGATTGAAACGGTAGCTTATAAACTGGTGGAACGTACTTTTGAGGCTTATCCTCTTGTCCAAGAAATTCAGCTGGAACTGAAAAAGCCTTGGGCACCAGTGCATTTGCCACTAGATACTTGCTCGGTAACCATTCATCGCCGCAAGCAACGAGCCTTTATCGCCCTAGGAAGCAATATGGGAGATAAACAAGCAAACTTGAAACAAGCCATTGAGAAAATGCGAAATCAAGGTATCCATATTCTCAAAGAGTCCAGTGTCTTGACGACGGAGCCTTGGGGTGGTGTGGAGCAAGATAGCTTTGCTAATCAAGTGGTTGAGGTTGAAACCTGGTTGCCGGCCCCAGTTCTATTAGAGAACTTGTTAGCCATTGAGTCAGAGATGGGACGGGTGAGAGAAGTACACTGGGGGCCTCGTTTGATTGATTTGGACTTGCTCTTTGTGGAGGACCAGGTCCTTTATACAGATGACCTTATTTTGCCCCATCCTTACATAGCGGAACGCCTTTTTGTTCTTGAGTCTCTACAAGAAATTGCGCCTCATTTTATCCATCCGACATTAAAGCAACCGATCCGCAACTTGTATAATGCTTTGAAACAATAGAAAAAACTCTAGTTTTCAGTCGCTTGTAACTGAAGGCTAGAGTTTTTAAAATAGGTCATTTTCTTCTGGGAGGAGGATAGTTTCTCTACCGTCCATATCTAAAACCAGGACTCTCGGGGGATAAAGAGGGTCAAAGGGATGGTTAAAATCAAAATCAATGGCTGTAGGGAGGTGTTGACTTGAGAAGTGGAAGGTAATTTTTCCTTGGTTATTGAGCAATTGAAACTCAAGTTCTTCTTCCAATTCAAAGACATTTTTTAAGAAGTGGTCGATGATATACCAAAAAGAGTCAATAACGTCATCAGGCAAGCTGGTAACAATGCCAAAACTAGCCGATCGCATGTGGGTATTGGTAAAAGCCATATTTCTACCCCCTTTCTTTCCCTTATCATACAGCAAATAGGATTAAAAATCAAGAAAAGGCGATTTTTTCTTCATAAACATAGCTTTCTATGAAATTTTTTCAAATAATCTTCAAAAAAAGCTTGAAAGTGTTTACAAATAGTGATAAAATGGAATAAGTAGAAGCATGAAAACGAAATTTTCATACCGTCTCTTTTTTTGGAGTCTCGTGAGGTATGATATAGAAAGGAAATGGAATGAATACAGACGATACAGTAACGATTTATGATGTCGCCCGTGAAGCAGGAGTTTCAATGGCGACAGTTAGCCGTGTAGTCAATGGCAATAAGAATGTAAAAGAGAATACCCGTAAAAAAGTGCTTGAGGTAATTGACCGTTTGGATTACCGTCCAAATGCCGTGGCGCGTGGTCTTGCAAGTAAAAAGACAACCACTGTCGGAGTTGTGATTCCAAATATTACCAATGGTTATTTCTCAACGCTTGCTAAAGGGATTGATGATATCGCTGAAATGTACAAGTATAATATTGTCCTTGCTAATAGTGATGAGGATGATGACAAGGAAGTTTCAGTTGTCAATACCCTGTTTTCTAAGCAAGTGGATGGTATCATCTTTATGGGGTACCACTTGACTGAAAAAATTCGTTCAGAGTTTTCTCGTTCTCGAACACCAGTTGTTCTTGCAGGAACTGTGGATGTAGAACATCAGCTTCCAAGTGTCAATATTGACTACAAACAAGCAACGATTGATGCAGTAACCTACCTTGCTAAAGAAAATGAGCGCATTGCTTTCGTTAGCGGTCCACTAGTGGATGATATCAATGGTAAGGTTCGTTTGGTTGGCTACAAGGAAGCCTTGAAAAAAGCAGGCATCTCTTATAGCGAAGGATTGGTATTTGAGTCTAAATACACTTATGAAGATGGCTATGCCTTGGCAGAACGCTTGATTTCATCAAATGCAACTGCAGCAGTTGTAACAGGTGATGAGTTGGCAGCAGGTGTCTTGAACGGCCTTGCTGATAAGGGTGTGTCAGTACCAGAAGAGTTTGAAATCATTACTAGTGATGATTCACAAGTCTCTCGCTTTACCCGTCCAAACTTGACCACTATTGCCCAACCTCTTTATGACCTTGGTGCTATTAGTATGCGTATGTTGACTAAGATTATGCACAAGGAAGAGTTGGAAGAACGTGAAGTTCTCTTACCTCATGGTTTGACAGAACGTCGTTCGACACGAAAACGGAAATAGAAAAAATCAGGGAATCGTGAAGATTTCCTGATTTGTTTTTAGAGAAGAGACTTACCCTTCCATATAGTCTTTCAAAGCTTGCCCTGTTAGTCCGGCATTGAGGGCAATGAGGAGTTTCAAACGGGCTTTTTGGGCGTTGAGTTCTTTGACAAAGAAGACACCAGATTTTTGCAACTGCACGCCTCCACCCTGGTATGCATAAACAGGTTCTGCGATACCGTTAAAGCATCGGGAAACCAGGGCGACTGGGATTCCTTTTTGCAGAAGGCTTTCTAATTTTTGAGCCGTTTCTTTGGGAACATTGCCCGCCCCGAAGGCTTGGATAATCAAACCGTCCAATTGATCTAAATCCAGCATATCAATCAGCTCATCTGTCATACCAGCATAGGCAGAGATGATAGGGACTAAGCCTTGTATGTGATCAAGATCAAAGCGAACACGAGGTTCAGCTGTTTTAAAGTAGAGTACTTCCTGTTTCATAATCAGACCAAGTGGCCCGTGTGTTGGAGTCTGGAAGGTGCTGACGTTGGTCGTATGTGTTTTGGTAACATACTTGGCAGCGTGGATTTCATCGTTCATAACGACCAAAACCCCTTTGTCAGAAGCCCTGTCATCGCTAGCCACCCGTAAAGCACTCAGATAATTATAAACACCATCACTGCCGAGTTCGTTGGAGCTGCGCATGGCCCCTGTTAGAACGATAGGAATATGGGGAACTTCCATGGTATCAAGGAAATAGGCTGTTTCCTCTAAAGTATCGGTCCCGTGTGTGATCACCACTCCATCGTAGTTAGCAGCTTCCTCTTTAATTTTCTGGTAGAGGGCCAGCATATGCTTGGGTTTGATATGGGGACTTGGCAGGTTAAAAAAGTCCAAGGCGTGGACTTGGATTCCTTCAAGAGGATTGGACACATGGTTCATGGGATTATCTGAACTCGTTACAACAGCGCCAGAAGCATCGGCCTGCATGGAAATAGTCCCACCTGTATGTAAAACAAGGATTTTCTTAGGCATGATTTACTCACTCTTTCTGAAATGTGGTATAATCATTGTATCACAAAAGGGGAGATTGGGATAGGATGGAAGTCAAAGCTGTTTTTTTTGATATCGATGGAACCTTGGTCAACGATCGCAAGAGTGTTTTGAAATCCACTAAGGACGCGATTAAGATTGTCAAAGAACAAGGGGTACTTGTCGGCGTAGCGACAGGTCGAGGACCTTTTTTTGTTAAGGAATTGATGGACGATTTGGATTTGGACTTTGCGGTAACCTACAATGGCCAGTATATCTTTACTAAAGACAGAGTCTTGTTCACGAGTCCTATTTCCAAGTTACATTTGCGCCAGCTAATTAGCTATGCTAAAAAAGAGGGCAAGGAGATTGCCCTAGGGACTAAGGATGCCATGTTGGGTTCCAAAATCATGTCTTTTGGTCTGGGAACTTTTTCTCAACGAATTAGTCGCTTCGTTCCCTCAGTTTTAACTCGGACAGTGAGTCATTCCTTTAATCGTATGGTCAGCAAGGTTGTTCCCCAAAAGGAAGAAGACCTGCTTAATCTGATGAATCAGCCTATCTACCAAGTTTTGATGCTGATGACGCCAGAAGAATCTGAGAAGGCGGCAGCTGATTTTGAAGACTTGAAATTGACACGTAGTAATCCATTTGCTGCGGATGTCATCAATCAAGGAAACTCTAAGTTGGAAGGTATTCGCCGAGTTGGGAAAGAATATGGTTTTGATCTCAACCAAGTCATGGCCTTTGGTGACTCAGATAACGACCTAGAAATGCTGGCTGGTGTTGGTATGTCGGTTGCTATGGGAAATGGTAGTAGCAGTGTCAAGGAAGTTGCCAAGCACATCACTACCAGCAATCAGCAAGATGGAATCCACAAGGCCCTGGAACATTTTGGTGTTCTGGCCTCAGAAAAAGTCTTTGTCAGCCGTGATTATCATTTCAATAAGGTCAAGACCTTCCACCACATGATGGATGAACGGACCCAAGAAGAACCTCGAGCTTGGGATTTAGAAGGTGCAACCCACAGGGCTGGCTTTAAAATAGAAGAATTGGTAGAGTTTGTTCGAGCTGCCAGTCCTTCTGAAGAGGACTTTGGTCAAGCTCTATCGCAACTTCATCAAGCTCTTGATAAGGCGGCCGATAAAGTGGCTAAGAAGACGCCTGCTCAGCAAGATTTGATAGGTCAGGTAGATGCCCTGATTGACACGCTTTACTTTACCTACGGTAGTTTTGTCTTGATGGGGGTGGACCCAGAACGTATTTTTGATATCGTCCATCAGGCTAATATGGGGAAAATTTTCCCAGATGGCAAGGCCCATTTTGATCCAGTGACCCACAAAATCCTAAAACCAGATGATTGGGAAGAAAAATATGCTCCAGAACCTGCTATTAAAAAGGAACTGCAGCGTCAGCTCAAGGCTTATGAACGCCATAAAGAGAGAAATAATACTCAATGAAAATCAAAGAGCAAACTAGGAAACTAGCCGCAGGCTGCTCAAAGCATTGCTTTGAGGTTGTAGATAGAACTGATGAAGTCAGTAACATATATATACGGCAAGGCGACGTTGACGTGGTTTGAATTTGATTTTCGAAGAGTATAAATAGTAAACAAAAAGGAGCTCTGGGCTCCTTTTCTTTGTGATTATAAGGTTTTTTCTTGTTCTCTCACAACTAGCAAATCAACCTTAGCATGGCGGAGGATGTATTCAGATGAAGAACCGACCAAGAGGCGTTCAAAGGCGTTGAGACCTGTTGCGCCAACGAGGATGAGATCAACTTCTTCTGCATCTGGAATAGTACGTGCCAGTAGGGTCTTTGGATTTCCCATTTCAATGACGATATGAACATCTGCCACCCCAGCATCTTTAGCACGTTTTTCGTACTCTTTCATCAGACTTTCAGCGTCGACTTGGAGTTCTTCGTAAACTTCAGCATCAAAGGTGGATACGCTTTGGAGAGCGCGTGTGTCAATGACATGGGCGATGGTGAGTTTAGCGTCGTTTCGTAGAGCAGAATGAACTCCCTTGACAAAAGCCAAGTCTGCTTCTTTAGAACCATCGATTGCGACCATGATATTTTGGTAACGTTGTGCCATAATGAAACCTCCTGAAATTTTCTTACTATAATTGTAAACCTTTTCACTATAGAAGTAAAGCGAAAAAAGTATTTTTCAAAAGAATATTAGCGCTTAAAATCTATATAAATATATGATAAAATAAAAGAAAGGATAGCAGGAAACAAGTGAAGGGAGGGAGAATGATGAAGCACTCTTTTCAAGAAATAAAAAAATCAAATTTCCTTTATTATGGCATCATCCTAGTTTCTGTCTTGCTAGAAGTTATCATGATCTGGCAATTAGAGAAGCTAATTCCGCTTCTCTATCCAGGTTTTGTTGGCTTTTTAGTCTTTCACCTACTCTACCATTTTCTATTATTCCTGGTTGCAAAACGAAGTGGGCGTAGGGATTACTTGATGATATGGGGGCTTTTCCTCATGTTCAATCTTCTTTATGACTCCTTTTTAGGCTTGCTTTTTCTAGGTTTATCTTTTGGTATGTGATGTGACTTTCGCAAATACCTGCTATCTCCCCTGTCTTGACCTCGCTTTTAGCGAGGCTTTTCTTCTGTAGAATTTTAGTAACACATTTCAGTAAACTTGTCGCATTTTCTTTCTAGTGGTATAATGTTACTATCCTGATGAATTGAGGAAACAAGATGAAAGAATATAACAAGTCTAGTAAGTTAGAGCATGTTGCTTATGATATCCGTGGTCCTGTTTTGGAAGAAGCCATGCGGATGCGAGCAAATGGAGAAAAGATTTTACGTCTGAATACAGGAAATCCAGCAGAATTTGGCTTTACAGCGCCAGACGAGGTCATTCATGACTTGATTATGAATGCGCGTGATAGTGAAGGTTATTCTGACTCTAAAGGGATTTTCTCAGCCCGTAAGGCCATCATGCAGTATTGCCAATTGAAGAAATTCCCAAACGTGGATATTGATGATATCTACCTTGGAAATGGTGTTAGTGAGTTGATTGTCATGTCCATGCAGGGGCTTTTGGATAATGGCGATGAGGTCTTGGTGCCTATGCCAGACTATCCTCTCTGGACAGCGGCTGTCAGCCTAGCTGGAGGAAATGCCGTTCACTATATCTGTGATGAAACTGCAGAATGGTACCCAGATATTGACGATATCAAGTCAAAAATCACTTCCAATACCAAGGCAATCGTCCTTATCAATCCAAACAACCCAACTGGAGCCCTTTATCCTAAGGAACTCTTGTTGGAGATTATTGAGATTGCCCGTCAAAACGATTTGATTATCTTTGCGGATGAAATCTACGACCGCATGGTAATGGATGGACATGTGCATACGCCTGTGGCGAGCTTGGCACCAGATGTTTTCTGTGTCAGCATGAATGGTCTGTCAAAATCCCATCGTATCGCTGGTTTCCGTGTGGGTTGGATGGTCTTGTCTGGTCCTAAGACACACGTTAAAGGCTATATAGAAGGGCTCAATATGCTATCCAATATGCGTCTTTGCTCTAACGTTTTGGCCCAACAAGTCGTACAAACTTCCTTGGGTGGTCACCAATCAGTTGATGAATTGCTCCTTCCTGGTGGACGAATTTATGAGCAAAGAAATTTCATCTACAATGCCATTCAAGATATTCCAGGTTTGTCTGCGGTTAAACCTAAGGCTGGACTCTATATCTTCCCTAAAATCGACCGCAATATGTACCGTATCGATGATGATGAACAGTTTGTCCTTGATTTCTTGAAGCAGGAAAAGGTTCTCTTGGTTCATGGTCGAGGCTTTAACTGGCAGGAACCAGACCACTTCCGTATCGTTTACCTTCCTCGTGTTGATGAACTAGCCCAAATCCAAGAAAAGATGACTCGTTTCTTGAAACAGTATCGTAGATAAGAATTAAGCTGTATTTTAAACTTGATTTTTCCAGATAGTAGTCCACTTCTGGACGTTAACTGATATGTCCTTAAAAGTTAGAGTTTAGTCTCTAATTTTTAGGGTCCATGTCAGTTTTTTTGTTTATTGTATAAATTAAGGGATCTAGTTTTGTAAGATAATTTTGAATTTAATGAAATCAGATTAAATATCGAAAAATCTTGTGAAATCTTTCCTTATATTTCCAAAGTGTGATATAATAGTTTCGAATAAAATAAATAAAGGGGTTTTTGTAACATGGCAAAACTTACTGTTAAAGACGTTGACTTGAAAGGTAAAAAAGTCCTCGTTCGTGTTGACTTCAACGTACCTGTAAAAGATGGCGTGATTACCAACGACAACCGTATCACTGCAGCTCTTCCAACTATCAAGTACATCCTTGAACAAGGTGGACATGCTATCCTCTTCTCTCACCTTGGCCGTGTAAAAGAAGAAGCAGACAAAGCTGGTAAATCACTTGCTCCTGTAGCAGCAGACTTGGCAGCTAAATTGGGTCAAGACGTTGCTTTCCTTCCAGGTGTCACTCGTGGTGCTGAATTGGAAGCAGCTATCAACGCTCTTGAAGATGGACAAGTTCTCTTGGTTGAAAACACTCGTTACGAAGATGTTGACGGCAAGAAAGAATCTAAAAACGATCCTGAACTTGGTAAATATTGGGCATCACTTGGAGATGGTATCTTCGTAAACGATGCATTCGGTACAGCTCACCGTGCACACGCATCTAACGTTGGTATCTCAGCAAACGTTGAAAAAGCAGTTGCTGGTTTCCTTCTTGAAAACGAAATTGCCTACATCCAAGAAGCAGTTGAAGCTCCAGAACGTCCATTTGTGGCTATCCTTGGTGGTTCAAAAGTTTCAGACAAGATCGGTGTTATCGAAAACTTGCTTGAAAAAGCTGATAAAGTCCTTATCGGTGGTGGTATGACTTACACATTCTACAAAGCACAAGGTATCGAAATCGGTAACTCACTTGTAGAAGAAGACAAATTGGATGTTGCGAAAGCTCTTCTTGAAAAAGCAAATGGTAAATTGATCTTGCCAGTTGACTCAAAAGAAGCAAACGCATTTGCTGGTTACACAGAAGTGCGTGACACTGAAGGTGAAGCAGTTTCTGAAGGCTTCCTTGGTCTTGACATCGGTCCAAAATCTATCGCTAAATTTGATGAAGCTTTGACTGGTGCGAAAACAGTTGTATGGAACGGACCTATGGGTGTATTTGAAAACCCAGACTTCCAAGCTGGTACAATTGGTGTGATGGACGCTATCGTGAAACAACCAGGAGTTAAATCAATCATTGGTGGTGGTGACTCAGCTGCCGCAGCGATTAACCTTGGACGTGCAGACAAATTCTCATGGATTAGTACGGGCGGAGGTGCTTCAATGGAACTTCTCGAAGGTAAAGTATTGCCAGGTTTGGCTGCACTTACAGAAAAATAATTTCAGCCCGTTAGTCTCTACAAAATCCTGATTTTGTAGAAAAAGGAACAAAACTGAAACGTTAACAAAAAGGTGACATAGCCACCTTTTTGTGTTAGTGTAGGTATTTGTGACGCGGTGGTGGAGCATCAATGGAACTTCTTGAAGGTAAAGTTCTTCCAGGACTTGCAGCCTTGACAGAAAAATAAGATTTTATAACTAAATCAAAGAAGAGAGGGATGAAAGTTCCTCTTTTCTTTTGCTTAAAATAAAAACGCTTCCTCTCAACTATTGCTCATAAAATCAGCCAATTTATGATAAAATGGAAATAGAAAGTTGAGATTATGAGTTATTTTAAAAAATATAAATTCGATAAATCCCAGTTCAAACTTGGTATGCGAACCTTTAAAACAGGTATTGCTGTTTTTCTAGTTCTCTTGATTTTTGGCTTTTTTGGTTGGAAAGGTCTTCAAATTGGTGCTTTGACAGCCGTTTTTAGCCTGAGGGAGAGTTTTGATAAGAGTGTCCATTTTGGGACTTCGCGTATTCTAGGAAATAGTATCGGTGGTCTCTATGCCCTCCTCTTCTTCCTATTAAATACCTTTTTCCACGAAGCCTTTTGGGTAACCTTAGTAGTTGTTCCAATATGCACCATGTTAACCATTATGACAAATGTAGCCATGAATAACAAAGCAGGAGTTATTGGTGGTGTAGCAGCTATGTTAATCATTACCCTATCGATTCCGAGTGGCGAAACAATTTTGTACGTGTTTGCGCGCGTATCAGAAACTTTCATGGGAGTTTTTGTCGCAATTCTCGTAAATTACGATATTGATCGCATTCGTCTCTTTTTAGAAAAAAAAGAAAAATAATGTTACATTTTATAACATTATTAATTGACGTTTGTCTTTTTTTAGACTATAATAGACAGAAAGAAGGAAATTGTAAATGAAGGAAAAAGAATTTCGCCGAAATATGGCTGTTTTTCCTATCGGCAGTGTTATGAAGTTGACCGATCTATCGGCGCGTCAGATTCGTTATTATGAAGATCAAGAGTTGATTAAGCCTGATCGAAACGAAGGGAACCGTCGCATGTATTCCTTGAATGACATGGATCGTCTGCTTGAAATCAAAGATTATATCTCTGAAGGTTATAATATAGCTGCCATTAAGAAAAAATATGCTGAACGTGAAGCGAAATCCAAGAAAGCGGTGAGTCAGACTGAGGTGCGTCGTGCACTTCATAATGAACTCCTCCAACAGGGTCGCTTTGCTTCAGTACGGTCACCTTTTGGTCGCGGTTAGGCAACCGCAAGTAGTTATACATTAAGGAGAAAACTCATGCCAATCACAGCTGCAGATATTCGTCGTGAAGTCAAGGAAAAAAATGTTACCTTTATTCGTCTCATGTTCTCAGATATTTTGGGAACCATGAAAAACGTCGAAATTCCTGCTACAGATGAACAGTTAGATAAAGTCTTGTCAAATAAGGCTATGTTTGATGGATCTTCTATTGAAGGTTTTGTACGTATCAATGAGTCAGATATGTACTTGTACCCTGACTTGGATACATGGACAGTCTTCCCTTGGGGAGATGAAAATGGAAGTGTTGCAGGTTTGATCTGTGATGTCTATACAACAGAAGGTGAGCCATTTGCAGGCGATCCTCGTGGCAATTTGAAGCGTGCTCTTCGTCACATGGAAGAAGTAGGATTCAAGTCCTTCAACCTTGGACCAGAGCCAGAATTCTTCCTATTTAAGTTGGATGAAAATGGAGACNCAACACTTGAAGTGAATGACAAGGGGGGCTACTTTGATTTGGCGCCTACTGACCTTGCTGACAATACACGTCGTGAGATTGTCAATGTCTTGACCAAAATGGGATTTGAAGTAGAAGCGAGTCACCACGAGGTTGCGGTTGGACAACACGAGATTGACTTTAAGTACGATGAAGTTCTCCGTGCCTGTGATAAGATTCAAATCTTCAAACTTGTTGTTAAAACTATTGCTCGCAAACATGGGCTTTATGCAACCTTTATGGCCAAACCAAAATTTGGTATTGCCGGATCAGGTATGCACTGTAATATGTCCTTGTTTGATGCAGAAGGAAACAATGCCTTCTTTGATCCAAATGATCCAAAAGGAATGCAGTTGTCAGAAACTGCCTACTATTTCCTTGGCGGTTTGATCAAGCATGCCTACAACTATACTGCTATCATGAACCCAACAGTTAACTCATACAAACGTTTGGTTCCAGGTTATGAAGCGCCTGTTTACATTGCTTGGGCTGGTCGTAACCGTTCGCCACTTGTGCGCGTGCCTGCTTCACGCGGTATGGGAACTCGTCTTGAGTTACGTTCAGTGGATCCGATGGCAAACCCATACATCGCTATGGCTGTTCTTTTGGAGGTTGGTTTGCATGGTATTGAAAATAAAATCGAAGCACCAGCTCCTATCGAAGAAAATATCTACATCATGACAGCAGAAGAGCGTAAGGAAGCTGGTATTACAGACCTTCCATCAACTCTTCACAACGCTTTGAAAGCTTTGACAGAAGATGAGGTTGTCAGAGAAGCTCTTGGAGAACATATCTATACTAGTTTCCTTGAAGCCAAACGAATCGAATGGGCAAGCTATGCAACCTTCGTTTCACAATGGGAAATTGATAACTATTTAGATCTTTACTAATATAGAAGAAAGATTGCCTGAGGGTGGTCTTTTTTCTTGCGTTTTATATCGAGGTGTGATATATTTTATATAACGAAGTGCGATATATCGAACTGAATAGGAGGTGCTTATAAATGGAATTAACGGATAAGGTTCGTCGGGTCTATCTTCCGATGACGGAAACGGGTTTTTATATCTTGTTCTGTTTGCAAAAGGAGCGTCATGGTTATAGTATTACGCAAAAGGTCAAGGAGATGACAGATTCACAAGTTTCGATTAGTCCTGGAACTATGTATGGAACCTTGTCAAAAATGGAAAAGGATGGTTTGATTTTCTTTGTCCACGAAGAGGAAAAACGGAAAATCTATCAGATAACAGACTTGGGACGAAAAGTCTTAGATATTGAATTGAAGCGTATTGAACGGCTATATAGAAACAGTCGGGAGGAAGGATGATGGAAGAGAAAATTGTTTATCGAATTTTTACAATTGCGGATTATGAGAGAGAGGCTCTATACTTTAGAGAAATGCATGCTAAGGGCTGGAAACTTAGGAAAGTAAGCTATTCTATCTTATTGTTTGCAGTTAAGTATACCTTTGAAAAATGTCAGCCTGAGCAAGTGTCTTATCAGTTGGATTTTTACCCAATGGAAAAATCAGAGAGAACCTCCTATTTACAACTCTTTAAAGACTGTGGCTGGGAGCATATTACAGACTTTAATAGTTTTTCCTATTTTAGAAAAGCACATTCTGAAATTGAATCGAATGTAGAATTTGAAATCTATAATGACGCTGCTGGGAAGTTAGCTATGGTTAACCGCATTTTAAGACTGCGATTAGTACCTGTTTTACTTTTGCTAGCCATACATATACCATTCTTACTTAAATTGCTCAATAGAAGTAATGCGTATGGTCTATGGAGTTTACTTGCGGTCGGGCTAGATATTTTCTTGTCTTTAATCCTTTTGTTAATGGTTGTATACATTAGCTGGAAGTTATGGCATAAAAAGAAGGAATTATCAGATTTATGATAGGGTAGGTATGCTCAAAATTGGAGGGGAAGTCATGATAAATAAAAAGCAATTTCGGATTTTCACTATTCTTGATTTGGACAAGAAAGAAGAATATTTACATGAGATGCACTTAAAAGGTTGGAGGTATAGAACGAGTCGTTTTGGTTTGTTCTATTTTGACCAATGTCAACCAGACGATGTCATCTACCGTATCTATGATTCTAGATTTCTTAAAAAGTATCAGCATGAATTGCAAGATTTTAGAAATAGAGGTTGGGAATTGATAGAAAGAGGTTTTTGTTCAGTTCTTCGTAAACCAGCTTCTGATATACTTTCAGAGGATCAAGTTTATATGAGTAATAATCTCAGGTGGGAAGTTATGCGGTCTAGACTTCGTTCCTGTACAGCTACTTTCTCGGGTGGTCTTGTTGTTTGTATGAGTTTATTTAAAGAAGAGCTTTCTATGTCTTTCTTTATTATTTTTCTTTTGTATGCTTTTCTGATTTCTTATCTAATCCTTGGTTTTTTCAGACTTAAAAGGAAATACCAAGTAGATGAACAGTAAGGTTCTAGGTCTTCAGACTGATTTTTAGCACTCTTGACAAAAGAGTGCTAATTTTTTGAGTTTTTATCTTGACATTCTCTTCTAAGGGTGTATAATAGAATCATGAGTTAGCACTTGAGCGCATCGAGTGCTAATTGATCAGACAGAGAGGAGTGATGAGATGGTTACAGAGCGTCAGCAGGATATTTTAAATCTGATTATTGACATCTTTACCAAAACGCACGAACCTGTCGGATCCAAAGCCCTGCAAGAGTCTATTAACTCTAGCAGTGCTACCATTCGTAATGACATGGCGGCTCTAGAAAAGCAAGGTTTGCTTGAAAAGGCTCATACTTCAAGTGGTCGGATGCCAAGTGTTGCTGGTTTTCAGTACTATGTGAAACACTCACTGGATTTTGACCGACTGGCTGAAAATGAGGTTTATGAGATTGTCAAAGCCTTTGATCAGGAATTCTTCAAATTGGAGGATATTCTGCAAGAGGCTGCTAATCTACTGACAGACTTGAGTGGCTGTACGGTAGTGGCACTGGATGTTGAGCCCAGCAGGCAACGTTTGACAGCCTTTGATATCGTTGTTTTGGGGCAACATACAGCCTTGGCAGTATTCACCCTAGATGAGTCTCGAACGGTTACCAGTCAGTTTCTGATTCCAAGGAACTTTTTGCAGGAGGATTTGCTGAAACTGAAGAGCATCATTCAGGAACGTTTCCTCGGCTACACTGTTCTAGATATTCACTACAAGATTCGGACGGAGATTCCGCAGATTATCCAGCGTTACTTTACAACAACGGATAATGTGATTGATCTCTTTGAACATATCTTTAAGGAAATGTTCAACGAAAACATTGTGGTGGCGGGCAAGGTTAATCTCTTGAATTTTGCCAATCTGGCAGCTTATCAGTTCTTTGACCAACCGCAAAAGGTGGCTCTGGAGATTCGTGAGGGTCTGCGTGAAGATCAGATGCAAAACGTTCGTGTTGCAGACAGTCAAGAGTCCTGTCTAGCTGACCTAGCGGTGATTAGTAGCAAGTTCCTCATTCCTTATCGGGGAGTTGGAATTCTAGCTATTATCGGTCCAGTCAATCTGGATTACCAACAGCTAATCAACCAAGTCAACGTAGTCAACCGTGTTTTGACCATGAAGTTGACAGATTTTTACCGCTACCTCAGCAGTAATCATTACGAAGTACATTAAGATTGAAATCATTAAAGGAGGCGAAAATGGCCCAAGATATAAAAAATGAAGAAGTAGAAGAAGTCCAAGAAGAGGAAGTTGTGGAAACGGTAGAAGAAACAACTCCTGAGAAGTCTGAGTTGGACTTGGCAAATGAACGTGCAGATGAGTTCGAAAATAAATACCTTCGCGCTCATGCAGAAATGCAAAATATCCAACGCCGTGCCAATGAAGAGCGTCAAAACTTGCAACGTTATCGTAGCCAGGACTTGGCAAAAGCGATTCTCCCTTCTTTGGATAACCTTGAGCGTGCACTCGCAGTTGAAGGTTTGACAGATGATGTGAAGAAGGGCTTGGAAATGGTGCAAGAAAGCTTGATTCACGCTTTGAAAGAAGAAGGAATCGAAGAAATCGCAGCTGACGGTGAATTTGACCATAACTACCATATGGCCATCCAAACTCTTCCAGCAGACGATGAACACCCAGCAGATACCATCGCCCAAGTCTTCCAAAAAGGGTACAAACTCCATGACCGCATCCTACGCCCAGCAATGGTAGTGGTTTACAACTAGGCAATTCTGACGGTAGCTAAAGCAACTCGTCAGAAAACGGCAATCGCTATGGCGTTTGCCTAGCCTCCTTACTAACTCGTTGTCGAAATAAAATCGATTTCGACTCCTCGTGTCGTAATTTACATAATAGAAAACTTGTCCGAAACGACACTAAACTATGAAAGAAAGATAAAAAGCAAGCCGGAGGCTTGCAAGGAAGATATTTCCCGCCGTGGTGAAAGTTTCAGTAGCTTCTGCTACTGAAACAGGGGATTTTTGAGACAATAGGCTCAAAAATAAGTGATGAAATCCCGAAGGGAGTTGCTCACGTCCCCACCACTTAAGGGAAATATAAAAAATAGAAAATTAACTAACAAGGAGAAAAACACATGTCTAAAATTATCGGTATTGACTTAGGTACAACAAACTCAGCAGTTGCAGTTCTTGAAGGAACTGAAAGCAAAATCATCGCAAACCCAGAAGGAAACCGCACAACTCCATCTGTAGTCTCATTCAAAAACGGCGAAATCATCGTTGGTGATGCTGCAAAACGTCAAGCAGTTACAAACCCAGATACAGTTATCTCTATCAAATCTAAGATGGGAACTTCTGAAAAAGTTTCTGCAAACGGCAAAGAATACACTCCACAAGAAATCTCAGCTATGATTCTTCAATACTTGAAAGGTTACGCTGAAGACTACCTTGGCGAAAAAGTAACTAAAGCAGTTATCACAGTTCCAGCTTACTTTAATGATGCTCAACGTCAAGCCACAAAAGACGCTGGTAAAATCGCTGGTCTTGAAGTAGAACGTATCGTCAACGAACCAACTGCAGCAGCCCTTGCTTACGGTTTGGACAAGACTGACAAAGAAGAAAAAATCTTGGTATTCGACCTTGGTGGTGGTACATTCGACGTCTCTATCCTTGAATTGGGTGACGGTGTCTTCGATGTATTGTCAACTGCAGGGGACAACAAACTTGGTGGTGATGATTTTGACCAAAAAATCATTGACCACTTGGTAGCAGAATTCAAGAAAGAAAACGGTATTGACTTGTCTACTGACAAGATGGCAATGCAACGTTTGAAAGATGCAGCTGAAAAAGCGAAGAAAGACCTTTCTGGTGTGACTTCAACTCAAATTAGCTTGCCATTTATCACTGCAGGTGAAGCTGGACCTCTTCACTTGGAAATGACTTTGACTCGTGCGAAATTTGACGATTTGACTCGTGACCTTGTAGAACGTACAAAAGTTCCAGTTCGTCAAGCTCTTTCAGATGCAGGTTTGAGCTTGTCAGAAATCGACGAAGTTATCCTTGTTGGTGGTTCAACTCGTATCCCAGCCGTTGTAGAAGCTGTTAAAGCTGAAACTGGTAAAGAACCAAACAAATCAGTAAACCCTGACGAAGTAGTTGCTATGGGTGCTGCCATCCAAGGTGGTGTTATCACTGGTGATGTCAAAGACGTTGTCCTTCTTGATGTAACACCATTGTCACTTGGTATCGAAACAATGGGTGGTGTCTTCACAAAACTCATCGACCGCAACACAACAATTCCAACATCTAAATCACAAGTCTTCTCAACAGCAGCAGACAACCAACCAGCCGTTGATATCCACGTTCTTCAAGGTGAACGCCCAATGGCAGCAGATAACAAGACTCTTGGACGTTTCCAATTGACAGATATCCCAGCTGCACCTCGTGGAATTCCTCAAATCGAAGTAACATTTGACATCGACAAGAACGGTATCGTGTCTGTTAAAGCCAAAGACCTTGGAACCCAAAAAGAACAAACAATTGTTATCCAATCAAACTCTGGTTTGACTGATGAAGAAATTGACCGCATGATGAAAGATGCAGAAGCAAACGCTGAAGCAGATAAGAAACGTAAAGAAGAAGTTGACCTTCGTAACGAAGTTGACCAAGCAATCTTTGCGACTGAAAAGACAATCAAGGAAACTGAAGGCAAAGGCTTCGACGCAGAACGTGACGCTGCCCAAGCTGCCCTTGATGATCTTAAGAAAGCGCAAGAAGACAACAACTTGGACGAAATGAAAGCAAAACTTGAAGCATTGAACGAAAAAGCTCAAGGACTTGCTGTTAAACTCTACGAACAAGCTGCAGCAGCCCAACAAGCTCAAGCAGGAGCAGAAGGCGCACAAGCAACAGGAAACGCAGGCGATGACGTCGTAGACGGAGAGTTTACGGAGAAATAAAATAGTCCAGTGGACTATTTTATCCCGAGCTTGAAAATCAGGCGAGTATAAGAAGAAATCCAGAGGTTGCAACCCAGCCTCTGTTTTTCGATAAAAAGGGCCTAAACCTGATTTATTTGGGGTTTGTCTCATCAATATGAAATACAGGAATTGAACCCGGACTAAATCGAGGTTTGATTCAAAATATCAATAGAAAGGAACAAAGAGTGTTCAGGGAATTGAACACGGGCTACGGGCTGTGCCAAAAAGATAGTTTTTTCTAGGACGCAAGCGTCCGTCGTCAAAACTCCTATTTTGGCTGTGTCCGTTTGACGCCCTTTGTATCTTGAATTATGAACAATACTGAATTTTATGATCGTCTGGGGGTGTCAAAAAACGCTTCGGCAGACGAAATCAAAAAGGCTTATCGTAAGCTTTCGAAAAAATATCACCCAGATATCAACAAGGAGCCTGGTGCTGAGGAAAAGTACAAGGAAGTTCAAGAAGCCTATGAGACTTTGAGTGACGACCAAAAACGTGCTGCCTATGACCAATATGGTGCTGCTGGAGCCAACGGTGGTTTTGGTGGAGCCGGTGGTTTCGGCGGTTTCGATGGGGCAGGCGGCTTCGGTGGTTTTGAAGATATCTTCTCAAGTTTCTTCGGCGGAGGCGGTGCTTCACGCAATCCAAACGCTCCTCGCCAAGGGGATGACCTCCAGTATCGTGTGAACTTGACCTTTGAAGAAGCTATTTTTGGAGCTGAAAAAGAAGTTAAGTACAATCGTGAAGCAAGCTGTAGTACATGTAATGGCTCAGGTGCTAAGCCAGGAACAAGTCCAGTCACTTGTGGACGCTGTCATGGAGCTGGTGTCATTAATGTTGATACGCAGACTCCGCTTGGTATGATGCGTCGTCAAGTGACCTGTGATGTCTGTCACGGTCGCGGAAAAGAAATCAAAGATCCATGTACAACTTGTCACGGAACAGGGCATGAAAAACAAGCTCATAGTGTACATGTCAAAATCCCTGCTGGTGTGGAAACAGGTCAACAAATTCGCCTAGCCGGTCAAGGTGAAGCTGGATTTAACGGTGGACCTTATGGTGACTTGTATGTAGTGGTTTCTGTGGAAGCCAGCGACAAGTTTGAACGTGAAGGAACGACTATCTTCTACAATCTCAACCTCAACTTTGTCCAAGCAGCTCTTGGTGATACAGTAGATATCCCAACTGTTCATGGTGATGTTGAATTGGTTATCCCAGAGGGAACTCAGACTGGTAAGAAATTCCGTCTACGTGGCAAAGGAGCTCCGAGTCTTCGTGGTGGTGCAGTTGGTGACCAATATGTTACCGTTAATGTCGTAACACCGACAGGCTTGAATGACCGCCAAAAAGCAGCCTTGAAAGAATTCGCAGCTGCAGGTGATTTAAAAGTCAATCCAAAGAAAAAGGGCTTCTTTGACCATATTAAAGATGCCTTTGAAGGAGAATAACACAAAAAGAGCCGTTGGGCTCTTTTTACTTTATTCTTTGTAATGTTAGCATTGGAACAATCACTCATCGGCTGATTTTCTATCAGATCTTTGCTTGAGCAAGCCAGCTGCATCCATATCTTGGATGAGTTGCTTGATTTCCGCTTCTTTACCAGGCTTAATGGTAACGGTATCAATATGGTTGATTGCAGAGTTATCCTGAATATCCACTAAAGTCAAGGCTTTTTCATAGAATGCAATTCCCTTTTTTAGACTTTCCTGATCCTTCCAATATAGAACTGAGTAATCAGGATTTGGTTTCTTTCCGATTTCTTGTAAATAATTCCTACTTTCCTTCTTTAAAAATTGCAATAAACCATGATTGAACAAGTTATCCCCTACTTTATAGTAGGAGATATCTCCAGTCTGTAGGACATAGACTTCGAGTTGGTTTTTGGTGAGATTTGGACTTTCTTTTAAGACGGGATGGCTATTGATGACCTCATCTGAGAAAGTAACATAAAAATTTAAGCCCCCACCCTCGTATTTATATCTTCCATTTGATTTTACTTTCTTAGGAGGCATGTCAAGGGAGGTAAAGATTTGTTTGAGGGCGTTATTTCCCTTGTGAATGTCAATCGGTGAGGCTCTGAAGGCAAAAAACAGTACTAGAAATGCTAGGACCGCAAGAAGGCTAAGGCAACCACAAGGGATTAGGATGATCTGTGCCAGAATTTTAAAAAACTGTTTCATTTTCATTCCTCTTTTTTGTTTGACCCTGACAACCTAAAATAGATTTAAGGAAAGTTCATGGCTCTTTTTACTTATCTTCGATTTCCTGTGTTTCTTTTATCACAGCTAGTCTAGTCTGGATATCTTTTTCCAAGACCTTAAACTTGTAAGTCAGGTCTTCTTGGTATTCCTTGATGAGTTCTTTTTGCTGGTCAATGATTTGTAGGCTGTTTTGGATAATATCTACATCATCCTTGATAGCTTGAACGCGGTCAGTGGTATTCAAGACTTCATCTGTGATGGTTTGGCGATTTTTTGTGACCAGATAACTTCCGGCTGCAGCTCCTGCAAATAGCAGTAGATTGGATAATTTCATGGCAACTCCTTAGGCGTTTTTGATGGTTTCAGCGACTTGAGCAAGTTTGTCAAAGTCTGGTTCGTGGGCGATAAAATCAATCTTGAGGTCATCGTCCGCACTGTAGCGAGGTACGAGGTGAACGTGGGTATGAAAGACGGTTTGCCCTGCGATTTCTTCACAGTTAGCAATGATATTCATACCAGCAGCCTTGGTAGCTTTCATGACTTTTTGAGCTACTTTTGGTACTTGGGCAAAGAGTTGGCTAGCGCTAGTAGCGTCCATCTCCAAAAGATTGCGATAGTGTTCCTTTGGCACGACTAAGGTGTGTCCTGGTGTCACTTGAGAGATATCAAGAAAGGCAAGAACCTGCTCATCTTCATATACTTTTGAAGCAGGAATTTCCCCTGCAATGATTTTACAAAAAATGCAATCTGACATAAAATCTACCTCTACTGTATTGAATTTTGATATAATATAGCTACATTATACCAGATTTGGAGAAAATATGTTAGAAATTAAAAACCTGACAGGTGGCTATGTTCATGTCCCTGTCTTGAAAGATGTGTCGTTTACTGTTGAAAGTGGGCAGTTAGTTGGTTTGATTGGTCTTAATGGCGCTGGGAAATCAACGACAATTAATGAAATTATCGGTCTGTTGACACCTTATAGCGGTTCTATCAATATCAATGGTCTGACCCTGCAAGAAGATGCAACGAGCTACCGCAAGCAGATTGGCTACATTCCTGAGACGCCTAGCCTGTATGAGGAATTGACCCTTAGAGAGCATATCGAAACGGTTGCTATGGCTTATAGTATTGAGCAAAAGGTAGCTTTTGAGCGAGTAGAACCTTTATTAAAAATGTTCCGTCTGGACCAGAAATTGGACTGGTTCCCTGTTCATTTTTCAAAAGGGATGAAGCAGAAGGTCATGATTATCTGTGCTTTTGTGGTGGATCCGAGTCTCTTCATCGTGGATGAGCCTTTCCTTGGTCTCGATCCGCTGGCTATTGCAGACTTGATTCAGCTTTTGGAAGTGGAAAAGCAAAAAGGCAAGTCTATTCTCATGAGTACCCACGTGCTGGATTCGGCTGAGAAGATGTGTGATGCCTTTGTCATTCTCCACAAGGGGGAAGTGCGTGCCAAGGGAAATCTGGCGCAACTGCGCGAAGCCTTTGATATGCCTGAGGCTAGTTTGAATGATATTTACTTGGCTCTGACCAAAGAGGAGGAGTTATGAAAGACTTGTTTTTAAAGAGAAAGCAGGCTTTTCGTAAGGAGTGTCTTGGTTATTTGCGCTATGTTCTCAATGACCACTTTGTCTTGTTCCTGCTTGTCCTGCTGGGCTTTCTAGCCTACCAGTACAGTCAACTCTTGCAACATTTTCCTGAAAATCATTGGCCTATCCTTTTGTTTGTAGGAATTACCTCTGTTTTACTTTTGCTTTGGGGAGGAATTGCCACCTATATGGAGGCTCCAGACAAGCTCTTTCTCTTGGTCGGAGAAGAGGAAATCAAGCTCCATCTCAAGCGTCAAACTGGCATTTCCCTAGTCTTTTGGCTCTTTGTCCAGACCCTTTTCTTGCTGTTATTTGCGCTTTTATTTTTGGCAATGGGTTATGGCTTGCCAGTTTTTTTGGTCTATGTGCTTTTATTGGGAGTAGGAAAATATTTCCTCTTTCGTCAAAAGGCCAGCAAATTTTTCACGGAAACTGGACTGAACTGGGACTATGTCATTTCCCAAGAAAGCAAGCGTAAGCAAGTCTTGCTTCGTTTCTTTGCCCTCTTTACGCAGGTAAAGGGAATTTCAAACAGCGTCAAGCGTCGTGCCTATCTGGACTTTATCCTAAAGGCTGTTCAGAAGGTTCCTGGGAAGATTTGGCAAAATCTCTATCTGCGTTCTTATCTGCGAAATGGAGATCTCTTTGCCCTCAGTCTCCGTCTGCTCCTACTTTCCTTGCTAGCGCAGGTCTTTATCGAGCAAGCTTGGATTGCGACAGCAGTGGTGGTTCTCTTTAACTACCTCTTGCTCTTCCAGTTGCTGGCCCTCTATCATGCCTTTGACTACCAGTATTTAACCCAACTCTTTCCACTGGACAAGGGGCAAAAGGAAAAAGGCTTGCAGGCGGTAGTCCGAGGATTGACCAGTTTTGTTTTACTTGTGGAATTAGTTGTTGGGTTGATTACCTTCCAAGAAAAACTAGCACTTCTAGCCTTACTGGGAGCTGGTTTAGTTTTACTAGTCTTGTACTTACCTTATCAGGTAAAACGTCAGATGCAGGACTAACATTGCCTATATGATACTAAAAAAGAAGTTGAGTTCACTCTAGCTCAGCTTCTTTTATTTTCTACAGGATAATGGTTGGTCCGTAGAGGCTCAATTTGGTCTTGACCTGGTCAAAGTGGAAGCGGTCATAGGCCCGCCAAGCGGCACGAGTTGGAGCATCTGGATCAAGAGCGCTGAGTCCCATGAGAAGACTGGAAGTCTGGTAAAATTTTTCCAGTTCAATCAAGACTCGATTATCCACTGTTTCAGCCTTGGCTAGAAAACCAAGAATAGAGTTTAATTGCTCCTGAAAGCGGACGTCGTCAGCGGTTGCCTGTTTACATGCTTGATAGGCTTTGTTTAAGTCAGTAATCAAAGTCTGAGCTCTTTTGATAGGGTCTGTATCTGTCATGAGAATTCCTCCTCTAATCTGGGTGCTAGTCTTGTTTCTAGCAACTGTGTTTTGATACTGTCAGTTTATCACTTTTATCTCCTTTTTCACCATCAAATCTTTAATTGTCCTTGAAATTTCCTGAATGGTACTGTTAAGATTTTATGATAAAATAGTGGTAAGATTATCATGCTTATTTGAGGAACAAGATACCCTTCAGGAGCGTTAAAGGCCTGTTTAGGATTTGGTGGGCTTGTGTCAGAGTATTTTTGCTATTCTCTTTTTAGGAAGAAATCGAAACAAGGAGAGTAAGAAGATGAGAATATTTGTTTTAGAAGATGATTTTTCCCAACAGACTAGGATTGAAACGACGATTGAGAAACTTTTGAAAGCACATCATATCATTCCTAGCTCTTTTGAAGTCTTTGGGAAAGCAGACCAACTGCTGGCAGAGGTGCATGAGAAGGGGGCGCATCAGCTATTCTTTTTGGATATTGAGATTCGAAATGATGAGATGAAGGGGCTGGAAGTGGCTAGAAAGATTCGGGATCGAGATCCCTATGCCCTGATTGTCTTTGTGACGACTCACTCGGAGTTTATGCCCCTGTCTTTTCGCTACCAAGTGTCTGCTCTGGACTACATTGATAAGGCCTTGTCAGCAGAGGAGTTTGAATCTCGTATCGAGACAGCCCTCCTCTATGCCAATAGTCAAGATAGTAAAAGTCTAGCGGAAGATTGTTTTTACTTTAAATCAAAATTTGCCCAATTCCAGTATCCTTTTAAAGAGGTTTATTACCTTGAAACATCGCCCAGAGCCCATCGTGTTATTCTCTATACCAAGACAGATAGGCTGGAATTTACAGCGAGTTTAGAGGAGGTTTTCAAGCAGGAACCCCGTCTCTTGCAGTGTCATCGCTCTTTTCTCATTAATCCTGCCAATGTGGTGCGTTTGGATAAGAAAGAAAAACTTCTTTACTTTCCCAATGGTGGAAGCTGTATGATAGCGCGTTATAAGATCAGGGAAGTGTCTGAAGCTATCAATAACTTACATTGAGCTAGGAGAATTTATGTATATTTTTTGGATGATATTGTATGAACTTGTTATTAATGGGCTAGAAATTATCATGTTCTTTAAGGTAGATGGAATTGGTATCACTTTCGAGAGGATTTTTAAGTCCTTTCTTCTTAAATTTCTCCTAGGGGCTATTTTTGCGACTTTTCAATTTTTAGCTGTGAGTGAATACTTATCATATTTTATGGAACCTTTGTACGGCATCGGCTTATCTTTCTTATTGTTAAGAGGGCTTCCTAAAAAACTACTCTTCTTTTATGGTCTCTTTCCAATTGTATTGATGGATATCTTTTACAGAAGTGTTTCTTATTTTGTGCTTCCATTTTTGGGGCAAGGGTTTGTAGATGGAGATGGAAATCCTCTCTTTTTGTTGATTATGCTATTCGTTTGCTTCATAGTATTAGTCTTTTTGAAATGGTTGGACTATGATTTTACTAGTTTGAGAAAGGAGATTCTCGATAAAGCTTTTCAAAAGTCCCTGACTAAGATTAACTGGATAATGGGGGCCTACTTTCTAGTCATGGAAAATCTGTCTTACTTTGAATATGCATACGATATCCAATCAAAGACTGTTCGCCATCTCATCCTAGTCTTTTACTTGCTCTTTTTTATGGGAATTATTAAGAAATTGGATACCTATTTGAAGGACAAACTCCATGAGAGATTGGACCAAGAACAGGCCTTGCGCTACAGAGATATGGAGCGATATAGTCGGCATATAGAGGAGCTTTACAAAGAAGTACGGAGCTTTCGTCATGATTATACCAACCTCTTGACCAGCTTACGTCTGGGCATTGAAGAGGAGGATATGGAGCAGATAAAAGAGGTCTACGACTCGGTCTTAAAGGATTCCAGTGAGAAATTACATGACAATAAATATGACCTTGGTCGATTGGTAAATATTCGTGATAAAGCCCTCAAAAGTCTTCTAGCAGGGAAATTTCTAAAAGCTAGGGATAAGAAGATTATCTTTAATGTCGAAGTTCCTGAGGAGCTTCAGGTCGAGGGGATGAGCTTGCTTGACTTTCTAACCATTGTGTCCATCCTTTGTGACAATGCTATTGAAGCTAGTGTAGAGGCTAGTCAACCTCATGTTTCAATTGCCTTTTTAAAAAATGGAGCACAGGAGACCTTTATCATTGAAAATTCCATTAAAGAAGAGGGCATCGATATTTCTGAGATTTTCTCCTTTGGAGCAAGCTCTAAAGGAGAGGAGAGAGGAGTTGGTCTCTATACCGTTATGAAGCTTGTGGAAACTTATCCTAATACTAGTTTAAATACCACCTGTCAAAATCAAGTCTTTCGTCAGGTTTTAACGGTTCACTCGATGTCAGTTGATGATTAGAAGACTTGTGGGAAGAAGTACTGCATGTAGTCATCAATTAAAATGCCATAGTATATGAGGTATCCTATATGAATAAGAAATCCTTTTTTATCATCTGTTCTACGTTGATTATAGCATCGAATCTTCTCATGATTTCCGTGGTGAACAAGGGAGAAGAAACAGGGAGCAACCTATTTGTGATTGCTATAGCCTGTGTTATGCTACCAGCATTTTTATATGCAGTTGAAAACAGACTTACTTCAATGGTAAGAGTAGAATCAATACTCCTGATTCAGTTGACAGTTATATCCCTACTCCGTCTTATCAATAGAATAGGGAGTACGCCTGAAATCCTCAACATTATCATTACCCTTATCGCTTTGGCAAGTGGGACAGCTGCTATCCTTGTTGCGATTATGAGAATATATGAGAACAGACGGAAGTGAGGGTAAATAGCTTTCGATGTATTTTCACATTGTTAAATTCCCGTAGGGCAAGTATGTTTTTCATGCTTGCTTTTTTTATTTTTAACAATTCAAGATGTTTTGATGACCATTTATGATGTGGATGGAAAATTTTAAAAAATAGTAGTATACTAACCTTATTAAGGTTGTAATAGGACGAAAGTAAAAAGAGGTATTCCTCGTGAATGCAAAAACAATGTTACAATTGGCTATTATGGTTGCTTAAAGGCTTGAGCTTGTGTACTTGGAGGTAATTATGGATTTCAAAAGTTTTCTTATTGTTTTTGTTGTTGGCATGTTTGTTTCTTTTATTACTTCTTTAATTAGGGAAAAATTTTTAAAATCTCCAAAGAAGAATAAAGATAGATCTAATTAGATAAAAAGATTTTTTATCGCTAGTTTAATCTACAGTGGAGTTTCTTTAATATTGTTTCGCCTGTTAAAATGATATGTGATAGCAGGATAAAAAATCTACAAATTAAGTTGGTATCAATATGGTGTAAAGGGCAAGTATGTTTTTCATGCTTGCTTTTTTAAATTTTTTACAATTCAAGATGTTTTGATGACCATTTGTGATTTGAGTGATCCAAGGTCAAAATGAGTGCTATACTAGCAGTGTAAAGGTTGTAGCTCAACTAAGATAAAGCATACATTTAGGAGAAAATCTTATGAAGAAAAAAATACTGATCATTTTCGTTCTGTATCTGATCATGTCTATCCTTCTTTATCCGCTTAGGGAGAGTATTTGGTATCATCTATTTTATACCATAGCCTATATGATTGCGGTTATAATCTATCTTGCTTTAACTAAAAAGAAAGGAGCAAAGAAATGAAAACTTTTCTTGCTAAAAAACGGAACATCTTCCTTGCTAGATTGTTCTTAGGTCAGTTGCCTTTACTTGTCTCTACTTATCTATTTCTATCTCGTCAGTTTTTAAATTTTTCCTTGTTTTTCCAATTTCTTTTAGTGGTTATTAACTTGGCTTCTATTTTGGTCACTGTTTATCTCACTAGAGAAATGAGGATAAGAAAGTTTGAAGATGATGATTTGGTTAGTCCTAGAACCAATCAACTTATGTATATCGGCTTGACAGGTTTTATGTCTATTATCTGTTTGTATAGAGGTATCACAGCAGGAGAATTCTATCAACAATTAATTGCCTATATTGGCGCTATTCTCTGCTTGCTTATCATGCTTCTACTCATTTGGGGCTTGAAGTATTATAAAAAGTAGGGAAGAACTTTCTTCTTAATCTGCGGCTAGCCTATAGTCTGACAAGGGGAGGTTATCATGTATAAACACTTATTTTTCCTAGATTCCAAAACTTTAGACCGGTTGACACCCTATATTCTAGATTTGGCTTCTGACACCATTGCTTTTAATGTTTTTGTGCTAACCTTTGTATCTGTGGTGGTCTTTTATTTCCTAAATCCCATGCTATCTTTAATAGCTATCTTCTTAGGGGGTGGTTATGTGATAGTATTTTGGATACTCAAATGGTTTGTTTTGGAAAGGCTAGAGTTAAAGGATGAGTTGTAGGGAAGTTTGTTGAGGAGGATAGTTTTATGGCCATTTTCAATAAATGTCATGCCTTGTTTTTGGGATTTTTAGTCTTTGCAATCGTTGGTGCAGCGGGATATTCTATTAATCAAGGAGATTATTTTCAACACCAGTACACATTCATTGTTGTAAAGAGTCTCTTGCTTTTCCTTAGTTTTGGCTATGCGAGATGGTTTGATATGATTTCTTTTGGGATGTTAAGCAAGAAACAACTCTTACTCTTCATTGGAATCTTTCTTCTCACGGTGCTGGTAAATATAGGCTATCATGCCTTTTTCTCAGTTGCTTCTGGCGCCTCGGCTCAACACCTTGAGGAAGCGAGTAAAGGACTGTCGCTTTCCTTTATTGTCAGTGCCACAGTTTTGGCTCCTATTCAGGAGGAACTCCTGTTTAGAGGACTTCTTCAGGGTGCTGTTTTTGACAATTCTTGGTTAGGGCTTGTACTGACTTCCTCTCTCTTTTCTTTCATGCATGATCCTTATGATATTCCTTCGTTTTGCTATTATCTTTTCGGGGGCTTGTTGCTGGGCTTTGCTTATAAAAAGAGTCAAAACCTATGGGTTTCTACCCTAGTTCACATGTTTTACAATGCTTGGCCACTCTTATATTATTTATAAAAATCATGAAAAGGTAAGCAGAAGACGGTGCTTGCCTTTTTCTTTCTATAATGATACCCAAGCCAATCCAGAGGCTTTTCTTTGAGAATCGGGTTAGAGCGGTTGACGAATAGGTCAAAAACTAGTAGAATAGTAAGGAAACTTTATACGGAGGAAAGAAATGGATTTGGGTGATAATGAGCTAACACTGACTCCCATACCTGGGAAAAGTGGCAAGGCTTATATGGGTAGCTATCCTGATGGGAAGCGCATCTTTGTAAAAATGAACACCTCTCCAATCCTACCTGGTCTAGCTAGAGAACAAATTGCTCCACAATTATTATGGAGTCGCCGTTTGGCAGATGGGCGTGATATGTGTGCTCAAGAATGGTTGACAGGCAAGATATTGACCCCCTATGATATGAATCGTAAACAAATCGTCAATATTTTAACCCGTCTTCATCGCTCACGTCCGTTGATGACACAGTTGAGTCGGTTGGGATATGCCATGGAAACACCTGTAGATTTACTACAGTCTTGGCAGGAAACGGCTCCAGATGCTTTGCGTAAAAATCATTTTATCAGTGAAGTGATGGCTGATTTACGTCAGACTATTCCAGGATTTAGAGAGGATCATGCGACTATTGTCCATGGAGATGTACGACATAGTAATTGGATTGAGACAGACAGTGGCTTGATTTATTTGGTAGATTGGGATTCGGTTCGCTTGACCGACCGCATGTTTGATGTGGCCCATATGCTCTGCCATTATATTCCAGAACATCAGTGGAAGGAATGGTTGACCTACTACGGTTACAAGTACAATCAAACGGTATTAAATAAATTGTATTGGTACGGTCAATTGTCTTATTTGAGCCAGATTTCCAAGTATTATATGAACCAAGATTTAGAAAATGTCAATCGGGAGATTCATGGCCTGCGTCACTTCCGAGACAAGTATGGAAAGAGAAGATGAGAGTTAGAAATCGTAAAGGGGCGACAGAATTACTAGAGGCAAATCCCCAGTATGTGGTCCTCAATCCCTTGGGAGCCAAGGGAAAATGGCGGGACCTGTTTGGCAATGACAATCCCATTCATGTGGAAGTTGGAAGTGGAAAGGGTGCCTTTGTTTCAGGTATGGCCAAGCAAAATCCTGACATCAACTATATCGGGATTGATATTCAAAAGTCTGTTTTGAGCTACGCTTTGGACAAGGTGCTTGAAGTTGGAGTACCTAATATCAAGCTTTTGTGGGTAGATGGTTCTGACTTGACTGACTACTTTGAAGACGGTGAGATTGATCGCTTGTATCTGAACTTTTCAGATCCATGGCCTAAAAAACGCCATGAAAAGCGTCGTTTGACCTACAAGACCTTCTTGGATACCTTTAAGCGTATCTTGCCTGAAAATGGAGAAATTCATTTCAAGACGGATAACCGTGGCTTATTTGAGTACAGCCTAGTGAGCTTTTCTCAGTATGGCATGAAGCTCAATGGTGTCTGGCTTGATTTACATGCCAGTGATTTTGAAGGCAATGTCATGACTGAATATGAGCAAAAATTCTCCAACAAGGGGCAAGTTATCTACCGAGTTGAGGCAGAATTTTAAGAATTAGCCTGAAATCAGGCAGTATGAGTGCTTTTGCTTTACATAAGTTGGCAAACGTGCTATACTAATAGTAAGAATATGAGAAAGAGAGGCGGGGAAATATCTTCGCCTCTTGCTTATGAGGAGGTGGACGCAATCGCAACAATCGTAGAATTAGTCAGAGAAGTTGTAGAACCTGTCATAGAAGCTCCTTTCGAACTCGTGGATATCGAGTATGGAAAGATTGGCAGTGACATGATTCTCAGTATTTTTGTAGATAAACCTGAAGGAATTACCTTGAACGACACGGCAGACTTGACAGAAATTATTAGTCCTGTCCTAGACACTATCAAGCCAGATCCCTTCCCAGAACAATATTTCCTAGAAATCACCAGTCCAGGCTTGGAACGTCCTTTAAAAACCAAGGATGCCGTTGCTGGAGCGGTTGGGAAATACATTCATGTCGGGCTATACCAAGCCATCGATAAGCAAAAGGTCTTTGAAGGAACCTTGTTGGCCTTCGAAGAGGACGAGTTGACCATGGAATATATGGACAAGACGCGTAAGAAAACCGTCCAAATTCCATACAGTTTAGTATCAAAAGCACGTTTAGCAGTTAAATTATAGAAAAAGAAAGGATAGCTTTTGAGGATTCAAAAGTGAAGAAAACATGAGTAAAGAAATGCTAGAGGCCTTCCGCATTTTGGAAGAAGACAAGGGAATCAAAAAAGAAGATATCATCGACGCAGTAGTAGAGTCGCTTCGTTCCGCTTATCGCAGACGCTATGGTCAATCAGACAGCGTAGCTATTGACTTTAACGAAAAAACAGGTGACTTTACAGTTTATACTGTCCGTGAAGTGGTTGATGAAGTATTTGATAGCCGTTTGGAAATCAGCTTGAAAGATGCTCTTGCCATTAATTCAGCCTATGAGCTTGGCGACAAAATCAAGTTTGAAGAAGCACCTGCCGAGTTTGGTCGTGTAGCAGCCCAATCTGCCAAACAAACCATCATGGAAAAAATGCGCAAGCAAACACGTGCCATCACTTACAATACTTACAAAGAACATGAGCAAGAAATCATGTCTGGTACAGTAGAACGCTTTGACAACCGCTTTATCTATGTCAACCTTGGCAGCATTGAAGCCCAATTGTCAAAACAAGACCAAATCCCTGGGGAAGTTTTTGCTTCTCATGATCGTATCGAAGTTTATGTTTACAAGGTTGAAGATAACCCTCGTGGTGTCAACGTCTTTGTTAGCCGTAGCCATCCAGAAATGATCAAACGTTTGATGGAGCAAGAAATTCCTGAAGTTTATGATGGAACTGTTGAAATCATGAGCGTGGCTCGTGAAGCAGGTGACCGTACTAAGGTTGCTGTTCGTAGCCATAATCCAAACGTGGACGCTATCGGTACAATCGTTGGACGTGGTGGAGCTAACATCAAGAAAATCACTAGCAAATTCCACCCAGCTCGCTATGATGCTAAGAGCGACCGTATGGTACCAATCGAAGAAAATATCGACGTTATCGAGTGGGTAGCAGATCCAGCTGAATTTATCTACAATGCCATTGCCCCTGCTGAGGTTGACCAAGTTATCTTTGATGAAAACGACAGCAAACGTGCCTTGGTGGTTGTTCCTGATAACAAGCTTTCTCTTGCAATCGGTCGTCGTGGGCAAAACGTTCGCTTGGCAGCTCACTTGACTGGTTACCGTATCGATATCAAGTCTGCTAGCGAATTTGAAGCCATGGAAGAAGCTGGTTCGGTAGATTTGGAAGCAGAAAACGATACTGTAGAAGAATAAAAGCTGCTAGAGGAGGGAAAGATGAAAACGAGAAAAATCCCTTTGCGCAAGTCTGTTGTGTCCAATGAAGTGATTGATAAGCGTGATTTGCTCCGCATTGTCAAGAACAAAGAAGGGCAAGTCTTTATCGATCCGACAGGCAAGGCCAATGGCCGTGGCGCTTATATCAAGCTAGACAATGGAGAAGCCCTAGAGGCAAAAAAGAAGAAGGTCTTTAACCGTAGCTTTGACATGGAAGTGGAAGAAAGCTTTTATGACGAGTTGATCGCTTATGTGGATCACAAAGTAAAAAGAAGAGAGTTAGGACTTGAATAAGCAAAAGATAAGCAATCTCTTGGGACTTGCTCAGCGAGCAGGGCGAATTATATCGGGTGAAGAATTGGTGGTCAAGGCCATTCAAGACGGCAAGGCTAAATTGGTCTTTCTAGCCCATGATGCTGGACCCAATCTGACCAAGAAGATTCAAGATAAAAGTCATTATTATCAAGTAGAAATTGTAACCGTGTTTTCAACACTGGAATTAAGCATAGCAGTCGGGAAATCGAGAAAGGTTTTGGCTGTAACAGATGCTGGATTTACAAAGAAAATGAGGTCTCTTATGGAATAGAAGAGGAGGACATGATTTGTCTAAGAAAAGATTGTACGAAATCGCAAAAGAACTTGGAAAAGAAAGTAAAGAAGTTGTAGCGCGTGCAAAAGAGTTGGGCTTGGATGTGAAAAGCCACTCATCAAGTGTGGAAGAAGCTGTCGCTGCAAAAATCGCTGCCAGCTTTAAGCCTGCAGCTGCTCCGAAAGCAGAAGCAAAACCTGCAGCACCAAAAGCAAGTGCAGAAAAGAAAGCCGAGAAATCTGAACCAGCTAAACCANCTGTAGCTAAGGAAGAGGCAAAACCTGCTGAGCCAGTTGCTCCTAAAACAGAAAAAGTAGCAGCTAAACCGCAAAGCCGTAATTTCAAGGCTGAGCGTGAAGCCCGTGCTAAAGAGCAGGCAGAACGACGCAAGCAAAATAAGGGCAATAACCGTGACCAGCAACAAAACGGAAACCGTCAGAAAAACGACGGTCGCAATGGTGGAAAACAAGGTCAAGGCAACCGCGACAATCGCCGTTTTAACGATCAAGCTAAGAAACCGCAAGGTCAGCAAAATCGTGGAAATGAGCGCCGTCAACAAGAGGACAAACGTCCACATCAAGCGGCTCCACGTGTTGACTTTAAAGCCCGTGCAGCAGCCCTAAAAGCAGAGCAAAATGCAGAATATGCCCGTTCAAGTGAGGAACGTTTCAAGCAGACTCAGGCTGCCAAAGAAGCCTTGGCCCAAGCTAACAAACGCAAGGAGCCAGAGGAAATCTTTGAAGAAGTGGCTAAGTTAGCTGAACAAGCGCAACAAGTTCAAGCAGTGGTTGAACCAGCTCCTGTAGCTAAAGAAGCGCCAGTGGATACACGTCGTAAAAAACAAGCTCGACCAGACAAAGAACGTGATGATTATGATCACGAAGAAGATGGTCCTAGAAAACAACAAAAGAATCGAAGTAGTCAAAATCAAGTGAGAAATCAAAAGAATAGTAACTGGAATAACAACAAAAAGAACAAAAAAGGCAATAACAAGAACAACCGCAATCAGACTCCAAAACCTGTTACGGAGCGTAAATTCCATGAATTGCCAACAGAATTTGAATATACGGATGGTATGACCGTTGCGGAAATCGCAAAACGTATCAAACGTGAACCAGCTGAAATCGTTAAGAAACTTTTCATGATGGGTGTAATGGCCACACAAAACCAATCCTTGGATGGGGAAACAATTGAACTCCTCATGGTGGATTATGGTATCGAAGCCAAACAAAAAGTTGAAGTTGATAATGCCGATATCGAACGTTTCTTTGTCGAAGATGGTTATCTCAATGAAGATGAACTGGTTGAGCGTCCACCAGTTGTAACTATCATGGGACACGTTGACCACGGTAAAACAACACTCCTAGATACCCTTCGTAACTCTCGTGTTGCGACAGGTGAAGCGGGTGGTATCACTCAGCATATCGGTGCCTACCAAATCGTGGAAAATGGTAAGAAGATTACCTTCCTTGATACACCAGGACACGCGGCCTTTACATCTATGCGTGCGCGTGGTGCTTCTGTTACCGATATTACGATCTTGGTCGTAGCGGCAGATGACGGGGTTATGCCTCAGACAATTGAAGCCATCAACCACTCAAAAGCGGCTAACGTTCCAATTATCGTAGCTATTAACAAGATTGATAAACCAGGTGCTAACCCAGAACGCGTTATCGGTGAATTGGCAGAGCATGGGGTTATGTCAACCGCTTGGGGTGGAGATTCTGAATTTGTTGAAATCTCGGCTAAATTCAACCAAAATATCGAAGAATTGTTGGAAACAGTCCTTCTTGTGGCTGAAATCCAAGAACTCAAGGCAGACCCAACAGTGCGTGCGATCGGTACAGTTATCGAAGCTCGCTTGGATAAAGGAAAAGGTGCGGTCGCAACCCTTCTTGTTCAACAAGGTACCTTGAATGTTCAAGACCCAATCGTTGTCGGAAATACCTTCGGTCGTGTTCGTGCTATGACCAATGACCTTGGTCGTCGTGTTAAAGTTGCTGGACCATCAACACCAGTTTCTATCACAGGTTTGAACGAAGCGCCAATGGCGGGTGACCACTTTGCTGTTTACGAAGATGAAAAATCTGCGCGTGCAGCAGGTGAAGAACGTGCCAAACGTGCCCTTATGAAACAACGTCAAGCTACCCAACGTGTCAGCCTTGAAAACCTCTTTGATACCCTCAAAGCTGGTGAACTTAAGTCTGTTAACGTCATCATCAAGGCAGACGTACAAGGTTCTGTTGAAGCCCTTTCTGCCTCACTTCAAAAGATCGACGTGGAAGGTGTTAAAGTTACTATCGTTCACTCTGCAGTCGGTGCGATCAACGAATCCGATGTAACCCTTGCGGAAGCTTCAAATGCCTTTATCGTTGGTTTCAACGTACGCCCTACACCACAAGCTCGTCAACAAGCAGAAGCTGACGATGTTGAAATCCGTCTCCACAGCATTATCTACAAGGTTATCGAAGAGATGGAAGAAGCCATGAAAGGGATGCTTGATCCAGAATTCGAAGAAAAAGTTATTGGTGAAGCAGTTATTCGTGAAACCTTCAAGGTATCTAAAGTGGGAACTATCGGTGGATTCATGGTTATCAACGGTAAGGTTACCCGTGACTCTAAAGTCCGTGTTATTCGTGACGGTGTCGTTATCTATGATGGCGAACTCGCAAGCTTGAAACACTATAAAGACGACGTCAAAGAAGTTACAAACGGTCGTGAAGGTGGATTGATGATTGACGGCTACAATGATATCAAGACTGATGATGTGATTGAGGCTTATGTCATGGAAGAAATCAAGAGATAAGATTTTTTGCTCCTTTCTTAGGTGGTGAGGGACGCAAGCAAACCGATGGTTTCATTGCTTATTTTTGAGCCTAGGGTCTCAAAAATCCCCTGTGATGGGACTGATAAATCAGTTCCATCACTTTCACCACGGCGAAAGAAGCAGATGATTTCAAATTGAACTTCGTTTCAATTTGAAATGAAAATCAAGAAGTTTAAAAATAGCTAGGTCTGCTGGCCTAGCTTTTGGTTCAAAGCAGAGAAAGGAATATCATGGCAAATCATTTCCGTACGGATCGTGTGGGCATGGAAATCAAGCGTGAAGTCAATGAGATTTTGCAAAAGAAAGTCCGTGATCCGCGTGTCCAAGGTGTGACCATCACAGATGTTCAGATGCTAGGTGACTTGTCTGTTGCCAAGGTTTACTACACCATTTTGAGTAACCTTGCTTCAGATAATCAAAAAGCCCAAATCGGACTTGAAAAAGCAACTGGTACCATCAAACGTGAGCTTGGTCGCAATTTGAAATTATACAAAATCCCAGATTTGACCTTCGTCAAAGACGAGTCCATCGAGTATGGAAACAAGATTGATGAAATGCTACGCAATCTGGATAAGAACTAAGAAGAGGGGCAACCCTCTTTTTTGGTGGGTGAAAATAGGTGGAATTTGAAATGGAAAAATATTCTTTTAAAAAAGGGATTCTGTATTTTTAAATGTTAGCTAATCAGAAAATGCTTTTTTTTTTTTTAGCAAATATGATATGATAATTCCATAAATAAAAGGAGATTCTATCAATGAATAATATAAAAAAAGTTTGTCGTTTAACTTTGCTATGTCTTTCCGTTTCTACTCTAGTTGCTTGTAGTTCTCTTTCTGAAAAAACAAGTAGCTCTTCTAGTGAGAATCAAACAGAAGCTTCATCTAGTAGTTCTGAAAAGAAAGGGTTGTTTGCCAAAGCAAAAGAAAAACTCAGTTCAGGCGATTTCAACCCACAAGATGTTAGTGATGCGACAATTGAGTCTATAAAAACTTATGAAGATTACTTGATTATGAATGAGAAAATAATCGATAATTACTATACAGAAGCAGATGAAGCCTTTAAAGGGACTGTTTTAGAAGATAGCGCTGCTATCCAAGAACTAAAAGATAGCACTAAAAAAGAGATGGAAGATCTGAAAAAACAATATGGTCCACTCAAGAAAGCACCGATTCAAGGGAAAGAAGAAGTGATTAAGACTCTAAAAGATTATCGTGATAATCTACATGAACAAGTGGAGCAGTGGAAAGCTAGTCTTTAATAGGAAGAGTGGAGTTCAATATGGATTATCAATTATTGCCACATGAATACATGGTTATGAATAGTGACCATGTGAGTTTTGGGAAAAATGGTTTGTCTACAGATGAATTAATTTTAACGAATCTACACTTAATATATATCAAAAAAGGTTTGTGGGGAGGAAAAAAAGATCAAGTTACCATACCCATTAACCAGATTAAAATTTTTGAAGGGAAACCTCAAGTTTCAGTAACCAAAACCAATGGTGTGAAACGGCTGGAAATTTATTATAATGGCGGACAAGCTATCTTTGCATTTAATAATACTGAGGATACTGACAAGTGGGCTAGAAACATTATTAAATTGATTTCAGGTGATACAAGTAATTTTGAAACCTTGGGAGATAATAGCTTGTTTGGAGCAGATGTTTTGGCTGAAACATTTAAGGATACATTTGACACTTTTAAAGCAGGGCTTGGGATTAAGGATGCAGAGCCAGAAAAGATTTCAACCAAGTGTAGCTTTTGTGGAGTACCTTTGTCAGGTCAAGTGAAGCAAACAGTAAGATGTGCCTATTGTGATATGGAGCAGAGTTTATAAGGGGGCAATTAAATGGGGTTGATAAAAGCAATCACAGATTCTATCGGTGGGACATTTGCAGATCAGTGGAAAGAAATTATCACGGTTCAAGCTTTTGATGAACATACAGCTGTAAGTCCCGGTATTGTTCAAGAAAGTAATAATGGTAGGGGTGTCAATACGAAGGGATCTGTAGGTGTTATTTCTAACGGATCCAAGATTTTTATTCCAGAAAATACTGCTGCCTTTATCTTTAGTCAGTCTGGTATCGAGGAAATTGTTACAGAACCAGGTGGATATGAATACCAAAATGGTGAGAGCAGTGTTTTTAACGGTGATGGATTGAAAAAGTCACTGTTTGACAATGTTGTTAATCGTGTTGGATTCGGTGGTCAAAGTGATCAGCAAAAACAGATTTGCTTTGTTAATTTGAGAGAAATTCGTGATATTAAATTTGGGACTCGTGGTCCAGTGATGTATAATGATTTGTTTTATGGGACAGATTTAGAAGTACGTGCTTTTGGAACATTTTCTATCCAAATTACAGATGCTAAGCAATTTATCAGAAATTTTCTTCCTGCCAATATGACTTATTATACTTTCGACAGTGCTCAAGCTAGATCACAAATAGTGACAGAGTTTCTCCAATCTTTTATTGTTGCACTTAATTCTTTGTCCACAACTTATCGTATTTCACAATTACCCTCACAAGCTTCAATTCTTGCAACACAAGTATCGAATGATGGACAGTATGCAGGGACTTGGAAAGAACGTTTTGGATTTGAGATTGTAAAAGTTGCCATTGCTAATATTGAGTTCTCACCAGAATCTAAGGAATTGGTTAAACAATTTTCATCAAATAAGATGAATTTAAAAGCTTATGATGATGTATCGCAGAAAGCTTCTAATATTGCAGCACAACAAAAAATTGCATCAGGAGTGGAGCAACATGGTCTAGGTGATAGTGCTGGAATGATATTTGGAATGAATATGGCTCAAAGTTTAGATGAAAAAGCCATGAAACCAAGTCTATCATTAGATGAGCAAATCGAAGCACTTACAAAACTAAAATCTCTTTTAGATGCAGGTATATTATCTCAGGAAGAATTTGATCGAAAGAAAAAAGAAATTATGGATTTATAAGATGAAGCTCGAAAGTTCATAGTTAGTACGTATTAAAGGGACATTCTAGGTGAAACAACAATAGACTATCGTTCATAGATAGAATATCAAGTTGTAAAGGTAGGAGTTGAATATTCGAGTTATCTCTACAAAGACTATTAAAAATCTTTAACAAATAAGTTGCTAAGGAGTTTTTGAAAATTTTTGAGGGGAATTTGAAACATACTTTAAAAGAGTATGCTATCATAGAATATAACTTACAGAAGTAAAAGGAGTTTGTATATGGCTGAACAAGAGTTGGCTATGCAAGTATTGCAACAAGTGGTGAAACTACCTGTTGTTAAGGTTGATCGTTCGAAATTTTTAGTGGATAAGTTTTCCAAAGAATTGGATCCAAAAGATATTCCTACTTTATTGGAAGAAGGCCCAACGTCTCTCTTATCTCAAGAAACCTTAGATCGAGTGGCTAATGCATGCATTAGGGATAATGTTTTATTAGCGAGTGGAACTTCTGTTGTTGCAGGATTACCAGGTGGACTTGCCATGGCAATTACCATACCAGCGGATGTAGCTCAATTTTATGCTTTTTCTTTAAAATTAGCTCAAGAACTAGGTTATATTTATGGATATGAGGATCTTTGGGCTTCACGCGAGGAGTTGAGTGAAGATGCTCAAAATACCCTTTTGCTTTATCTAGGCGTCATGTTGGGGGTAAATGGAACCGCTGCTTTGCTACGTGCTGGTGGTATAACAATTGCCAAACAGGTAATGAAAACAGTGCCTAATAAAGCGTTAACAAAGACGCTTTGGTACCCTATTTTGAAAAAAGTCTTAAAAATATTTGGTGTGAATCTTACCAAGGGAGGGCTGGCCAAAGGAATGGGAAAATTCATTCCTATCTTGGGTGGTATCATTTCAGGTGGTTTAACCTTTGCAACTATGAAACCAATGGGGGAAAGCTTGCAGAAAGAATTGTCTAAACTAGTCAACTATAGTGAAGTTCAATATCAAGAAGATGTTGAAACAATCCGAAAAGAGGCTGAAATCATCGAGGGGGAGTGAGATGAATCCTATCAAAGCTTTTGCTAAGATTTATGGGAATTACTTTTTGACCATGCAAAGTGTAAAAGTAATGAAAACGATAACGAAAGATGACCATGCCGTTGTCGGTATGGGGAAACTTTTTATTGCAGACAAGTTAATGGATACGGCTCGGTGGCTCATCAAGCCAGAGGAGAGAGAATGAAATTTTTCTGGGGACTTCTTGCTATTCTTTTTATCAAACCAATTATTGGGATTGTGAAATTCTTTTGGATGATCATTTCTTTTGCAGTCCAATTGCTGTTTTACAAGCTATTATTTAAAATATTGGATTGGCTCTTTAAACTTATTTAGTTCGTAATTCAAGTCGCAGATAACTAGCAGGAACTCCACTGCTAGTTTTTTAATCTCTTTCCTTGTGGTATAATAAAAGCAGTAAAATCATTTTAGAACATACAATGGAGGTCGTCATGGATAATATCATCGATGTGTCAATTCCCGTTGCAGAAGTGGTGGACAAGCATCCAGAAGTCTTGGAAATCCTAGTAGAGCTGGGTTTTAAACCCCTTGCTAATCCCTTGATGCGCAATACAGTCGGTCGCAAAGTATCACTCAAACAGGGTTCTAAGCTTGAAGGAACTCCCATGGACAAGATTGTTCGCACTCTGGAAGCGAATGGCTACGAAGTGATTGGGTTAGACTAATGGCAGATGAACGGATTCATGTCCTACGGGATATTTTGTTAGAATTGCATAATGGCGCCTCTCCTGAATCAGTTCAGGAGCGCTTTGATGCGACTTTTACAGGTGTTTCAGCCATCGAGATTTCTCTCATGGAGCACGAGCTGATGAACTCAGACTCAGGCGTCACCTTTGAAGATGTCATGGAACTCTGCGATGTCCATGCCAATCTTTTTAAAAATGCTATTAAAGGTGTCGAAGTTGCAGATACCGAGCATCCAGGTCACCCGGTTCGGGTCTTTAAGGAAGAAAATCTGGCTCTTCGTGCGGCCTTGATTCGCATTCGTAGATTGTTAGATACCTATGAGTCTATGGAAGATGAGGAAATGCTGTCGGAGATGCGCAAGGGTTTGGTCCGTCAGATGGGACTTGTGGGGCAATTTGACATCCATTACCAACGTAAAGAAGAACTCTTCTTTCCTATCATGGAGCGCTATGGACACGATTCCCCTCCTAAAGTTATGTGGGGAGTGGATGACCAGATCAGGGAACTCTTTCAAACAGCTTTAGCGACGGCCAAGTCACTACCTGAAGTGTCGATTCGCAGTGTAAAAGAAGATTTTGAAGCCTTTGCGACAGAGTTTGAAAGTATGGTTTTCAAGGAAGAGTCCATCCTTCTCATGATTCTCCTTGAGTCCTTTACTCAGGATGACTGGCTTCAGATTGCGGAGGAGAGTGACGCCTATGGTTATGCCATCATCCGTCCGTCTGAGAAATGGGTGCCAGAACGTCAGAGCTTTGTTGAGGAAAAGAGTGCAGAGGAGCCTGTACAGTTAGATACGGCAGAGGGTCAAGTTCAACAAGTTATCGATACGCCAGAAGGACAGTTTACCATTACCTTTACTCCTAAGGAAAAGGAAGCAGTGTTGGATCGCCATAGTCAGCAGTCTTTTGGGAATGGCTATCTATCGGTCGAGCAGGCCAATCTGATCCTCAATCACCTGCCCATGGAGATTACCTTTGTCAATAAAGATGATATTTTCCAGTATTACAATGACAATACGCCGGCTGATGAGATGATTTTCAAACGGACACCGTCCCAAGTCGGACGGAATGTCGAACTCTGCCATCCGCCTAAGTACTTGGATAAGGTCAAGACTATCATGAAGGGGCTTCGTGAAGGTACTAAGGATAAGTATGAAATGTGGTTCAAGTCTGAGTCACGAGGCAAGTTTGTCCACATCACCTACGCAGCAGTGCACGATGAAAACGGAGAATTCCAAGGTGTGCTGGAGTATGTTCAGGATATCCAGCCCTACCGTGAGATTGACACGGACTATTTCCGTGGATTAGAATAAGGAGAAAAAATGAGTTACGAACAAGAATTTATGAAGGAATTTGAAGCCTGGGTCAATACCCAGATTATGATCAATGACATGGCGCATAAGGAAAGCCAAAAAGTCTACGAAGAAGACCAGGACGAGCGTGCTAAAGATGCCATGATTCGCTACGAAAGTCGCTTGGATGCTTATCAGTTCTTGCTTGGTAAGTTTGAAAACTTCAAGGCAGGCAAGGGATTCCATGATTTGCCAGATGGCTTGTTTGGTGAGCGAAATTATTAAACGAGATAGATTCTTGATTTTTTACTAAAATCTTGATAGAATATTTATATTAAATCCTTGTCAGAGCAGGGGTTTTTTATTGAAAGGATTTTATCATGTCAAAGAAACTCAATCGTAAAAAACAATTACGAAATAGCCTCCGTCGTGCAGGTGTTTTTTCAAGTACTGTGACTAAGGTTGTAGAAGAGACAAAAAAAGTCGTGAAACGTGCTGAGCAGTCAGCAAGCCAAGCTGGTAAGGCTGTTTCTAAAAAAGTTGAACAAGCAGTAGAAGCTACCAAAGAGCAAGCTCAAAAAGTAGCCAATTCTGTAGAAGATTTTGCAGCAAACTTGGGTGGACTTCCACTTGACCGTGCCAAGACTTTCTATGATGAAGGAATCAAGTCTGCGTCAGATTTCAAAAACTGGACTGAAAAAGAACTCCTTGCCTTGAAAGGAATCGGCCCAGCTACCATCAAGAAATTGAAAGAAAATGGCATCAAGTTCAAGTAATCTTTCTTGTGCCTTGCATTTCCATCAAAATCTTGCTACAATAGAGCCATTAGAGGTGTTTTGAATCCCACATTTTACAGAAAGTGGCGGAGCTGAGAAGTCCACAAATGTGTCAAAACTAGTTGCTAATAGATGAAAAATTGAAATAAAAGTGTCTTTTTGTTTTAAAGACGAGAGTTGCGGGCAACTGCCCGAAATTGGGTGGTACCGCGGATAAATACATTCGTCCCTGTCATGTAGATGGCAGGGATTTTCTTTTGCGTCTTAGTAAAAGGAGGTTGTTATGAAGCAATCTTTTAACACAAGTAAACTGTATTATGGCTTTCCTATTTTCATTTTGGGATATCAGGACCAGAACTTTGAGCAGAATATCACGACTTGCAGTTCCTCTTATAGCTTGGGAGATTGGCTAGTCATTGGTGTCGGAGCTGAGGAAAATGCGGCTGAGCAAATCAAGCATTACCAGAAGTTTACTGTGAATATTCCTGATGAAAATCTCATGCTCGAGATGGAGGAGGCTGGTTTTATCAGTCATCGAGAGAAATTGAAACACCTGGGACTAGACTACGAGATTTCTGAACAGACTCAGTCTCCGATTTTAGAGGCCTGTCCAGTCGTATTGAACTGTCGGGTAGATCGGATTATCGAGGAAGATGGAATCTGTCATATCTTTGCCAAGATTATCGAGCGACTTGCTGATCCAGAACTTTTGGATGATAAGGGACATTTTAAAAATGATCGTTTTTCACCGACTTACTTTATGGGGGACGGTCACCAGCGCGTTTATCGCTATTTAGATAACCGTGTTGACCCTATGGGGAGCTTCATAAAGAAAGCGAGGAAGAAAGATGACAAGAGCTGAACTGCCAGAACGCTTGGAAACAGAACATCTCGTGTTACGAGTCTGCACAGTCGCTGATGCCGAGGATATCCATGCCTACGCTAGTCTCCCAGAGGTCGCCTATCCAGCAGGCTTTCCTCCAGTCAAAACCTTTGAAGATGAGGTTTACTATCTAGAGCATATCCTTCCAGAACGCAATCAAAAGGAAAATCTCCCAGCTGGCTATGGGATTGTCGTCAAAGGAACCGATAAAGTCATTGGTTCTGTTGACTTCAACCATCGTCATGCGGATGATGTGCTAGAGCTTGGCTATACCTTGCATCCAGACTATTGGGGTCGAGGCTATGTACCAGAAGCAGCGTTTGCCTTGATTGACTTAGCCTTTAAAGATTTGGGTCTTCACAAGATTGAACTGACTTGTTTTGGTTATAATGTCCAAAGTCAACGAGTCGCAGAAAAACTTGGATTTACCCTCGAAGCTCGCATAAGAGAACGTAAAGATATTCAAGGAAACCGCTGTGACAGTCTGATATATGGCTTGTTGAGGCGTGAGTGGGAGGTGATTTGATGCATCTTTTCATCATTGGGGCTCCGGCTTCTGGGAAAATGACGATTGGTCAAGAGTTATCTCGACTGACAGATGCTACCCTCTTTTATAACCATCAAGCCATCGATTTTGCATTAGAAATCTATCAGGACTTTACAGAGGAAATGTGGGAATTTGTTCGTGGAATTACCTTTTCTTTCCTTGGAGCAAGTGCAAGAAATCAGCGATCAGTAATTTTAACAGATGTAATTGATTTTTCAAATCAGTACCAACTGATGTATTTAAAGCAAATTCAGGATTTATTGGATAACTTTCATCAAGAGATTCTTTTTGTGGAGTTGGAAACAAGTCTTGAAGAGCGCATGCGTCGAAATCGAACGGAGAACCGGTTGAAGCACAAGCCCTTGAAACGGCATATTGAGATATCTGAAAGAGAAATTTTAGAGACCACTGAAACCCTTCAATTAAATTCCCAACATCAACCGAATGAGTTGCACCACTACTTTAAAATAAATAATACGAGTTTGTCTGCAGAAGAAGTTGCTAAGCAAATTCAAGATAAAATGAATACAATAGAGAAAGGACAAACACATGTCTAAAGAACTTTCACCTAAATACAATCCAGCCGAGGTTGAGGCTGGTCGTTACCAAAAATGGCTTGATGCGGATGTTTTCAAGCCTTCCGGCGATCAAAAGGCTAAGCCTTATTCAATCGTCATTCCACCACCAAACGTAACTGGGAAACTTCACCTTGGTCACGCTTGGGATACGACTTTGCAAGATATCATCATCCGTCAAAAACGGATGCAAGGTTTTGATACCCTTTGGCTTCCAGGAATGGACCACGCGGGGATTGCGACTCAGGCTAAAGTTGAGGAGCGCTTGCGTGGAGAGGGCATTACACGTTATGACCTAGGTCGTGAAAAATTCCTTGACAAAGTTTGGGAATGGAAAGACGAATATGCCACTACTATCAAGGAACAATGGGGCAAGATGGGGCTCTCTGTAGACTACTCTCGTGAGCGTTTCACTCTTGACGAAGGTTTGTCAAAAGCTGTTCGTAAGGTCTTTGTGGACCTTTACAAGAAAGGTTGGATCTACCGTGGTGAATTTATTATCAACTGGGACCCAGCAGCTCGCACAGCCCTTTCTGATATCGAGGTTATCCATAAGGATGTCGAAGGTGCCTTCTACCACATGAACTACATGCTGGAAGACGGTTCACGCGCCCTTGAAGTTGCCACAACTCGTCCTGAGACTATGTTTGGAGATGTAGCTGTTGCGGTCAATCCAGAAGACCCACGCTACAAGGATTTGATTGGTAAAAATGTCATTCTTCCAATCGCTAATAAACTAATCCCAATCGTTGCAGACGAACATGCCGATCCTGAGTTTGGTACAGGTGTCGTGAAAATCACACCTGCTCACGATCCAAACGACTTCTTGGTTGGTCAACGCCACAACTTGCCACAAGTCAACGTGATGAACGACGACGGAACTATGAATGAGCTTGCCTTCGAATTTGCAGGCATGGACCGTTTTGAAGCTCGTAAGGCAGTCGTTGCTAAGTTGGAAGAAATCGGTGCCCTTGTTAAAATCGAAAAACGTGTCCACAGTGTTGGTCACTCAGAGCGTACTGGTGTTGTGGTTGAACCACGCTTGTCTACTCAGTGGTTCGTCAAGATGGATCAATTGGCCAAAAATGCTATTGCTAACCAAGACACAGAGGACAAGGTCGAATTCTACCCACCTCGTTTCAATGATACCTTCCTTCAATGGATGGAAAATGTCCACGACTGGGTTATCTCTCGTCAGCTCTGGTGGGGTCACCAAATCCCTGCTTGGTACAATGCTGAGGGTGAAATTTACGTCGGTGAAGAAGCTCCAGAAGGTGACGGTTGGACACAAGATGAAGACGTCTTGGATACTTGGTTTAGTTCTGCCCTTTGGCCATTCTCAACCATGGGCTGGCCTGATGTCGACTCAGAAGACTTCAAACGTTACTTCCCAACTTCAACCTTGGTTACAGGTTACGACATCATCTTCTTCTGGGTATCTCGTATGATCTTCCAATCATTGGAATTCACTGGTCGTCAGCCATTCCAAAACGTGCTTATCCACGGTCTCATCCGTGACGAGCAAGGACGCAAGATGTCTAAATCTCTCGGTAATGGGATTGACCCGATGGATGTTATCGAGAAATACGGTGCCGATGCTCTTCGTTGGTTCCTTTCAAACGGTTCTGCACCAGGTCAAGACGTGCGCTTCTCTTATGAGAAAATGGATGCTTCATGGAACTTCATCAACAAGATCTGGAACATCTCTCGCTACATCCTCATGAACAATGAAGGTTTGACTCTTGAGCAAGCAACTGCCAATGTGGAAAAAGTTGTCAACAAGGAAGCTGGTAATGTCACAGACCGCTGGATTCTCCACAACCTCAATGAAACGATCGGAAAAGCTACTGCCAACTTTGACAAGTTTGAGTTTGGTGTCGCTGGACACATCCTCTACAACTTCATTTGGGATGAATTTGCGGACTGGTATGTTGAGTTGACTAAGGAAGTCCTTTATAGTGATAATGAAGAAGAGAAAGTCATCACACGCTCTGTTCTCCTTTATACTTTGGACAAGATTCTTCGTCTCCTTCACCCAATCATGCCATTCGTGACAGAGGAAATCTTTGGACAAATCTCAGAAGGTTCTATCGTTACAGCAGAATACCCAACTGTCAACCCAGCCTTTGAAGACCTTGCTGCCCACACTGGTGTGGAAAGTCTTAAAGACTTGATCCGTGCTGTTCGTAATGCGCGTGCAGAAGTAAACGTTGCTCCAAGCAAACCTATCACCATCCTTGTTAAGACAAGCGACAACGACTTGGAAGCCTTCTTTAACAGCAATGTCAACTACATCAAACGCTTCACAAATCCAGAGCACTTGGAAATCGCATCAAACATCCCTGCNCCTGAACTCGCGATGTCAAGCGTCATCACAGGAGCAGAGATCTACCTGCCACTGGCAGACCTCCTCAATGTCGAAGAAGAACTGGCTCGTCTCGACAAGGAACTGACTAAATGGCAAAAAGAATTGGATATGGTCGGCAAGAAGCTCTCTAACGAACGCTTCGTAGCCAACGCCAAACCAGAAGTCGTCCAAAAAGAACGCGACAAACAAGCCGACTACCAAGCGAAATATGATGCGACCGTAGCGCGTATCGATGAGATGAAGAAGTTGGTGAAATAAACACAGAAACCTCGGCAATTTGCTGGGGTTTTTGGTATAATAAATCTTAATGGATGAAAAATATGAGAAGTGAAACAAGATTTTTAAAAAACAATGGAATTTATTACACAAATAATAAGCTTGCAAATATCATGATCGATAATCTAGAGATTGATTTTGATGGTAATTTTACATTACTAGAGCTTGCTGTCGGTGAAGGACATATATTATGTCTTATTTTGAGAAGGTTACTATACCACAAACAAAATTGTGATTCAAATAAAATTAAAGATTTTCTTGAAAATAACATATATGCCTTTGATATGAGAGAGGATGCTATAAAAATTTGTATTGATAATTTGAATCAAATCTTATGGGAATATTTCCCAAATCTAAATGTACGTTGGAATGTTTTTCAAATGGATATTTTAGAAAAAGAAAAATTACTCAACAAGAAGCATAAGTTTGATTTTATAATTAGTAATCCTCCTTATGTTTCAAGACGTAACTTAAGTTCTGAAACAGCAGAGTACCTTAAAGCTAACAGTTCTTTTTGTCAGAAGTATAATTTTGATTTATATTATTATTTTTTTGAAGTTGCTTTAGAATTTTGGAATAGAGTTGGCAATTTCGTTTTTATAACCCCTAATAGTTACCTCAAATCCCGCGGGGCAGAGAAATTACTTAGAGCTCTAGTTAATGAGAAATTAATTGAAAAAGTAATAGATTTTCAAGACAAATTGAATTTTGAAGGTGCAACGACTTTTACAGCAATCACAAAGCTATCTGACGATAACGATGAGATAGTAATCTTTGATTCTGACAATTGTATTCTTAAAAACATAAAATATGAAACTCTATTGAAAAATGAAAACGTATTTATTTTTTCTGAACATTTTCCAACTTTAAATGAAGATGCAATTCAACTAAATGAAATAGCAAATGTTAGAAATGGCTTAGCTACTTTACAAGATAAAGTTTTTGTCATTAAAGAAGGTGAAATTATTGAACGGAATAATAA
>NZ_RJOG01000008.1:0-69177 GCF_003942965.1 Streptococcus mitis
GAAATAAGGTTATACCACCTTTTAAGGCTTCCTCAACGACCGTATATAGATCTTTTCCTTGGCAAGTAGTCGTTCCACAAATAAAATATAGTTTTAGTAATTCTTTATGAAACATTTTACTTCACTCTTTTGAATTCCTTTACATCTTCATCTGTAATCTCATATAAGGCATTTATAAATTCAACTTTAAATGTTCCAGGAAGATGTCCATTTGGACGTTTTTCTGCCATTTCTCCAGCGATATTGTAAACCAACATTGCTGTTTCTAATGATTTCAATTCTTGACCTTTTTCAAGTCCGATAAAGCTTGCTACTACAGCACCTAATAAGCATCCTGTCCCAATAACTTTTGGCATCATGGCACTACCATTATGAATCGTTACCACTTCTCCATTTACCGCAATAGCATCCACTTCACCTGTTACTACAATTGGAATATTGAACTTCTCATTTGCTACTAGAGCAATTTCGTCAATATTATCTACGCCTGCACTATCTACTCCTTTAGATGCCACATTTATTCCTACTAAAGATGCAATCTCGCCAGCATTTCCTCTAATCGCTGCTAGTTTGTAATTGTTAATTAGATCATCTGCTACTTTTTTTCTATATTCTCCTGCTCCACAGGCTACAGGATCTAAAACTGCTGGGACATTATATTTCTCTGCAATTTTCAGAGCAGCTTGGTATAATTTCCAATTTTCATCTGTCAATGTGCCTATGTTTATTAATAAACCTCCAGCATACTTTAACAAATCCTCTAAATCTGCAGGAAACTCACTCATGGCTGGTGACGCACCCAGTGCTACTAATCCATTTGCTGTGAAATTTTTTACTACATCATTGGTTATGCAAATGACCAAAGGTGCTTTTTCTTTTAATAATTTTAAACTTGTCATATTGAAATCCTTCCTTTTCACTTTATACGATCTACTGATTTCGATTTATCTCTATCTTTCGTTAAGAAATTTTTTTTACATTGAATGATTTATGCTCAATGAAAATCAAAGAGCAAACTAGGAATCTAGCCTCAGGTTGCTCAAAGCACTGCTTTGAGGTTGTAGATAAGACTGACGAAGTCAGTCACATATATAATCTAAGGTGAAGCTGACGTGGTTTGAAGAGATTTTCGAAGAGAACTACCTCATCAAATTTGTAAATATCCTAAACCTTCTCTAAGCGTCATAACCAATATCAAAAAAAGCTAATTCTAAAGCGACCGCTTGATTCCAGCGTTGCTGAAGTTCTGTCAAATCTTCTCTACCTTTCCCGACACGATTAAGTTCATCAACCAGAAATTGAACCCACTCTGCAAAGAAAGGACCTCTGTGGAGATTGATCCATTCCGAATGAATATAGGCTTCAGGTAGAGCCAAATCTTTAGAACCCCAGTCTAAATAGAGACCTTCTGCAATGACCAACATGACTAAAAGATGGGCATAGTCTGATGATGATACAGCAGAATACATAAGCTCCTGAAAGGCTTTTGTTACAGGATGCAAGGTCACTTCCAGATAATCATTCTCAGATACTTTTAACTCTTTGAAAGCCTTCTGGAAATAACCGTCTTCATCTGCTTCAAGAAAGCCTAGTTGCTTGGCAAAACGAAGCTTGAATTCAAGCTGGTCTGCGTGGGCTACGCAGGCACCCAGCATGGATAAGAAGGCATCAAAGAAGTGATAATCTTGAATTAGGTAGTCTTTTAAGACCTTATTCTCAATTGTCCCCGCAAAAAGTTCCTTAACAAAACGATGATTGATTGCAGCTTGCCAATCTTTCTGACTGCTTTTTAATAATTCTCCAACAATCAAACCTGGTTCAAATGCATAGTCTTGTCTTTCCATATTTATTTTTCCTCTCTTTACTCGTTCGTAATCAACAAAACATCAAGAAAATCCTAGTTTTACTTGATCTTTTTAAAGAAAATCAAGGGCGTTCAAGAAGAGCTACCTAAATGCTTTGTATCACCTTCATCCAGCTTATATAAACAAAAAAACTCCAATTACAATCAAGAATCAGAGTTTAGCTTACAAGATTAGATCGTTCATTTCGCCATACGAAAAAAACCTTTTCACATTTCCCTTCGCCAGTCTTAACTGTATCAGGTTCAATGGGTATCATCTCAGCCTAAAGCACCCCAAATGTCTTTATTATTTAATTACTGGACCAGTATAGCAAAAAATGAAAGCCCTAGCAAGATATTTGATTAGAAAATATATTTATATAGTTTTCAATGGTGATTTATTCTTCCTATAGACGAAGAAAAACCTCCACAATCAGTGGAGGCAAGCTGTTTTATCAATACAATTTTAAGTCGCGTGGGTCAACTGGGAAAGTTGGGTTGTATGGGTTGTGACGGAGTTTAAAGTGTTTGACATCTTCAATCGTTTGAGTTCCAGATAATTGCATAACTGTCTTCAATTCTGCATTCAAGTGTTCAAAGACTTGGCGTACACCGACACTACCACCAAGGGCCAAGCCATAGATAACAGGGCGACCAATAGCTACCAAGTCTGCACCTGAGGCCAAGGCTTTAAAGACGTGTTGACCACGACGAATACCTGAGTCAAAGACGATTGGCACGCGTTTATCAACTGCTTCAGCTACTTCTTGAAGTGAGTCGAAGGCAGCTGGTCCACCATCGATTTGGCGACCACCGTGGTTGGTTACCCAGATACCAGAGGCACCTGCAGCAAGCGAACGTTCAACATCCTCACGGCATTGTGGGCCCTTGACATATACAGGAAGTCCTGAGTATTCAGCGATAAATTCTACATCACGTGGAGACAAGCGTTGTTTAGCTGATTTGTAAACAAAGTCCATTGATTTACCAGCACCTTCTGGCAGGTATTCTTCAACAATCGGCATGCCAACTGGGAAGACAAAACCATTACGCTTATCAACCTCACGATTCCCCCCTACAGTTGCATCTGCTGTCAAGACAATCGCTTTGTAGCCTTCAGCCTTTACACGGTCCATGATGTGGCGGTTAATGCCGTCATCCTTACTAAAGTAAAATTGGAACCAATGAGGTGTCCCTTGAAGGGCTTCCGTAATTTCAGGAAGGTCAACAGTAGAGTAAGAGCTGGTTGTATAAAGAGAACCAAACTCATGCACACCACGCGCAGTAGCCACTTCACCTTGTTCATTTGCCAATTTATGAGCCGCAACAGGCGCCATAATGATTGGTGAAGATAGTTTTTCACCCGCAAATTCAATCTCTGTACTTGGATTTTCAACATTGCAAAGTGTATGAGGAACGATGAGCTTGTGGTTAAAGGCACGGATGTTCTCGCGTAAAGTGAATGTATCTTCTGCTCCACTGGCGATATAACCAAATGCTGCTTTAGGAATAACCTGTTGCGCCATTGGCTCCAAATCATAGGTATTGATGAAATCTACATGACCTTCTGCATTGCTTGTTTTGTATGACATAAAATGTCCTCCTTAATAAGTAAGCGTTTACTTTGTATATTACAAAAATATCTTAACTCTTTTTTCAAAACTTTTCAAATATTTTGTTTGGAAATTTCAGAAAGATTGTGTCTATGATAAAAAATCCTTATAACGGCAATAAAAAATAGATATTATCCAAAGGAGCTTTTAAGTGCTACAATAACTGTATTATTTCTAGATGGGAGGTTCTATTTTTGGATTGGTCCATTGTTGAACAATATCTACCACTATATCAAAAGGCATTTCTTCTGACCTTGCATATTGCAGTTTGGGGAATTTTGGGATCCTTTCTGCTCGGTTTAATCGTTAGTATCATCCGACATTACCGCATCCCTGTTTTGGCACAAATAGCGACAGCCTACATTGAATTGTCACGCAACACGCCCCTTTTGATTCAACTCTTCTTTCTCTACTTCGGTCTGCCTCGCATAGGAATTGTCCTATCTTCAGAAGTCTGCGCAACCTTAGGACTTATCTTTCTAGGAGGATCCTACATGGCAGAATCTTTCCGAAGTGGGTTGGAAGCCGTCAGTCAAACCCAGCACGAGATTGGATTAGCCATCGGTCTGACACCTCTACAGGTCTTTCGCTATGTGGTTCTTCCACAAGCAACAGCGGTGGCACTGCCGTCTTTTAGTGCCAATGTCATTTTCCTGATCAAGGAAACCTCTGTTTTCTCAGCAGTGGCTTTGGCAGACCTCATGTACGTCGCCAAGGACTTGATTGGGCTCTATTATGAGACAGACATTGCGCTGGCTATGTTGGTAATTGCTTACCTGATTATGCTGCTACCCATCTCACTAGTCTTTAGCTGGATAGAAAGGAGGCTCCGCCATGCAGGATTCGGGAATCCAAGTACTCTTTCAGGGAAATAATCTCCTGCGGATCTTACAGGGATTGGGCGTTACGATTGGGATTTCTATCCTGTCTGTCCTCTTATCCATGATGTTCGGAACAGTCATGGGAATCATCATGACCTCCCATTCTAAAATCGTGCGATTTTTAACACGATTGTATCTGGAATTCATCCGTATCATGCCCCAGCTGGTGCTACTCTTCATCGTTTATTTCGGTTTGGCTCGAAACTTTAATATCAATATCTCTGGAGAGACTTCTGCTATTATCGTTTTTACCCTTTGGGGAACAGCTGAAATGGGGGATTTGGTACGTGGAGCTATCACTTCCCTCCCTAAACATCAGTTTGAAAGCGGACAGGCGCTAGGTTTGACCAAGGTTCAACTTTACTACCACATCATCATCCCACAGGTCTTGAGAAGACTGCTACCACAAGCAATCAATCTTGTCACTCGGATGATCAAAACCACTTCTTTAGTTGTCTTGATTGGGGTTGTTGAGGTAACCAAGGTTGGACAACAAATCATCGATAGCAATCGCTTGACTATCCCAACCGCTTCCTTTTGGATTTACGGAACCATTCTGGTCTTGTATTTCGCAGTCTGCTTCCCTATTTCCAAACTATCCACACACTTAGAAAAACATTGGAGGAACTAAATGTCTGAAACTATTTTAGAAATCAAGGAACTAAAAAAATCCTTCGGAGACAATCCCATCCTCCAAGGTCTATCCCTGCAAATCAAAAAAGGGGAAGTTATGGTCATCCTAGGGCCATCTGGTTGTGGGAAAAGTACCCTCCTTCGTTGCCTCAATGGTTTAGAAAGTATTCAAGGTGGAGATATTCTTCTGGATGGCCAATCCATTATTGGCAATCAGAAAGACTTTCACTTAGTTCGCCAAAAGATTGGCATGGTCTTTCAAAGCTATGAACTCTTTCCACATCTAGATGTCCTACAAAACCTCATCCTAGGTCCTATCAAGGCTCAGGGAAGGGATAAGAAAGAAGTAACAGAGGAAGCTTTGCAATTACTAGAACGTGTCGGATTGCTGGATAAACAACATAGCTTTGCCCGTCAATTATCTGGTGGACAGAAGCAACGGGTTGCAATTGTCCGTGCGCTCCTCATGCATCCAGAAATCATCCTTTTTGACGAAGTGACTGCTTCGCTGGATCCAGAAATGGTGCGTGAGGTTCTGGAACTGATCAATGATTTGGCCCAAGAAGGCCGTACCATGATTTTAGTAACTCACGAAATGCAGTTTGCCCAAGCCATTGCTGATCGCATTATCTTCCTAGACCAAGGGAAAATCGCTGAAGAGGGAACGGCTCAAGCCTTCTTTACAAATCCGCAGACCAAACGAGCCCAGGAATTTTTAAACGTCTTTGACTTTAGCCAATTTGGCTCATATCTATAAAGGAGATTCTTATGAAACTATTCAAACCACTATTAACTGTTTTGGCACTTGCCTTTGCCCTTATCTTTGTCACAGCTTGTAGCTCAGGTGGAAACGCTGGTTCATCGTCTGGTAAAACCACTGCCAAAGCTCGCACAATTGATGAAATCAAAAAAAGCGGTGAACTGCGAATCGCCGTATTTGGAGATAAAAAACCCTTTGGTTACGTTGACAATGATGGTTCTTACCAAGGTTACGATATTGAACTTGGAAACCAACTGGCACAAGACCTTGGTGTCAAGGTTAAATACGTTTCAGTCGATGCTGCCAACCGTGCTGAATATTTGATTTCAAACAAGGTAGATATTACTCTTGCCAACTTTACAGTGACTGACGAACGCAAGAAACAAGTTGATTTTGCCCTTCCATATATGAAAGTTTCACTTGGAGTCGTATCACCTAAGACTGGTCTCATTACAGACGTCAAACAACTTGAAGGCAAAACCTTGATTGTTACAAAAGGAACGACCGCTGAAACTTATTTTGAAAAGAATCACCCAGAAGTAAAACTCCAAAAATACGACCAATACAGTGACTCTTACCAAGCTCTTCTTGACGGACGTGGAGATGCCTTTTCTACTGACAATACTGAAGTCCTAGCTTGGGCACTTGAAAATAAAGGATTTGAAGTAGGAATTACTTCCCTCGGTAATCCAGATACCATTGCGGCAGCAGTTCAAAAAGGCAACCAAGAATTGCTAGACTTCATCAATAAAGATATTGAAAAATTAGGTAAGGAAAACTTCTTCCACAATGCCTATGAAAAAACACTTCACCCAACCTACGGTGACGCTGCTAAAGCAGATGATCTAGTTGTTGAAGGCGGAAAAGTTGACTAATACTCAATGAAATCATAAAAAGAAATCAGGTAATCCTAGTGACTACCTGATTTTCTATGTTTTAAGCATTTTGCCAATTTTCTTGGTCTTCTTTAAATCGTTTTAGAAGGTCGAGCCCTTCTGGTGTGATNTAGCCTTCTTCNTGNGCTAGGTGNATGAGTTCNCTGTAGTTAGAAAGCGTCACAAGTTTGACACCTGCATCTGAGAAGTTCTTATCTGCTTTTGGCAATTGGTAGCTGAAAATCGCTACAACACCAAGAACCTCTGCTCCTTCTCGTTTAGCAGCTGCTACAGCTTCAAGAACAGAACCACCAGTTGAAATGAGGTCTTCAACCACTACCATTTTTTGACCTTGAGCTACGCGACCTTCGATTTGATTACCAGCACCGTGGTCTTTTGGTTTGCTACGGATGTAGGCAAATGGCAAGTTCATCTTGTCAGCAATGATGGCTCCGTGAGGAATCCCTGCTGTCGCAGTTCCTGCAATCACCTCAACCTCAGGAAAGGCTTCTTTAATAGCTTCCACAAAGCCATTTTCAATTAAGGTACGAGTTTCTGGATAGGCTAGTGTTACACGGTTATCTGTGTAAATCGGTGACTTGATACCAGATGCCCAAGTGAAAGGCTCCTCTGGTTTGAGGTAAACGGCTTGAATTTTCAAGAGGTGGCTAGCGATATCTTTAGCAAGTGTCATGGTCTTCTCCTTTTGTTTTTCTAATCTATTTCTTTAATTCTAGTCTTGGTTCCATTCATACTTGATAGCATGATAAGCTGCAACAGGATCTTCAGCTTGGGTAATGGGACGTCCCACTACGATATAGTCACTACCGATTTGATAGGCATCTGCTGGCGTCATGACGCGTTTTTGATCTCCTACTGCAGCACCTGCAGGACGAATGCCCGGTGTCAGACAGATAAAATCTGGTTTGGTGGCCTGCTTGATGAGTTGCACTTCCTGAGCCGAGCAAACAACACCATCTAATCCCGCTTCAGCTGTCTTCTTGGCATAATGAATGACAGACTCCTGCAGGCTGGTTTGGATATTTTGAAACTCCTGCATCTGGGCTTCCGACGTTGAGGTCAGCTGAGTCACTGCAATCAATTTGGCTTGACTTCCAAGACCTTCACGCGCAGCCTTCATCATCTCTACACCACCAGCTGCGTGAACGTTGGTCATGTCAACGCCCAGATTAGACAAAACCTTCATGGCTGACTTGACCGTATTGGGAATATCATGAAGCTTAAGATCCAAAAAGACACTATGACCTTGACCTTTCAAGTAGGACACAATCTCAGGCCCCGTTGCGTAATAAAGCTCCATCCCTACCTTAAGATAAAGGCTTTCTTCTGCTGGAAAAAGAGCTAAGAATTCCTTGACCGCCTCAAAACTAGGAAAATCAAGAGCAATAACTGGACGATGTTCTCGCATAGGTTTCTCCTTTTACCTTTGCTAGTGAGAGAGTCTGGCCACAAGAAGCCACGAAAAAAGGAACCTGCCAACAGCAAGGTTCCACGAAAAATGGGTAGTCTCCACCCTTTCACCGTCTAACCTTAGCTGCCTCTCTGGACTGCTTTAAAGGTTTTTTACTATTCTATTATTTCTACTAGCACTTGTCAAGTAAAAACATGGTCACTAAAGAGCTATAGGAGAAAAGCTAAACCTAGCGACGCGATGAACGCCGGGTTGTTTGGTTTTGATTGCCCTCTTCCTCCAGCTTTTTCCTTTCCTCTTCCAGTTTATTCTGCTGTTCTTCCAGTCTTTTCTTCTCTTCCTCTTTCTGTTTCTTCTCAGCTTCCTTAGCCTCTTGTTTGGCTTTTTCCTCAGCCTCCATAATTAATTTATCCGCCACAGTATAACTGTAAATTCCAGCTTCCATGTCAATCACACTCGGTTCTGACAATTGTGGCTTAATCTTACTGTAATATGGCAGTTTCTTACTCATTTCAGAAAGGGGAACCAAGATTTCGTCCGAATCATTCATAGTCAATCGAATTAAATCTGAAGTCACCTTGCTTGGGGCTAGTTCCACCTTTTGGATAGCAGACTTGAGTTCTGGACTAATTTGAGCAAGTTCTGACGTAAAGGTTTTGATTTGTTCGCTGTCATTAAAGAGAACTGATATATAAGTTTCTGGCAGACTCACCAAACTTACCGAACTGGTCTCAAGCTGACCACTTGAAAGGATTGGATAATGACTTTCTCCAGAAACATAGTAGGCTACAATATCATATTCCTTGACCTTGATAGTAAACTTGGTTGGAAATTGATAGACAAGCTGAGCTGATTCAACCCAATAGTTGGACTTGATCTGCTCTTCATATTTTGCCTTATCTAGCAGAAGGTTAATCGTATAATCCGAATCCTGTATGCCTGAAGCCTGTCGAATATCATCAGCTGTAGTTTGCACTGTTCCCTCAACACGAATATCCTTCATGGTCGCATAAGGACTGAGCAAATAAGCAGAGACAACCAATAAAAGCAGACTGAGAAACAAAATCGAGATAGCCCGCCAGATATGAACTCCTGGAATTTTCGGTTTGACCGGTTTTTCCTTTACAGGTTTTTTCTCTATTTTTTTATCCCGTTTATCCTCTTTCTCTGTCTTTTTAGACTTTGATTCTTCTTTGACTACTTCTTTTTTGACGTCTTCTGACTCTTCTACTTTTTCCTTAGAATCTTCCTTAGCTGATTTTGAGTCTTTTGGATCAGATTCACTCTCTTGGTCCTCAGTTGCATCTGACTTTTCAGATTTTGAAGCCATTCGAGCTTGTCTTTCCTTTTCCTTCTCCTCAGCTAGGGCCGCCTCTTCCTCAGCCTTCTTTTTTAGATATTCCTGGTTTCGTTTCTGCCATTCTGATAACTCTTTAAATTCTTCGAGGATTTCTTTGCCCTCTTTTTTCTTATCTTTTGACATTTACTTTCCTTATGATAAATCTTTTTTCAACAATTGATAAAAATCTGCTAGAGATTTCAATTCCTTTGAAGCCTTCATCTTAGCTTGGTAATCTTCCTTGTGACTTAGTAAGTGAGAAAGCTTCACTTCTAAACTGTCCAAGGTCAAATCGCTTTCTTGAAGCTCTTCTGCATAGCCTTTTTTTACAAAGTAAGCTGCATTTTCAATCTGGTCTCCACGACTAGCTTCGCGCCCAAGCGGCACAATGACATGTAATTTTGCCATGGCCAAGAGCTCAAAAATCGTATTGGCACCACCACGTGTCACAACAATATCAGCCAATTCCATCAAGGGTTGATAGAGATTGGTCACATAGTCAACACGAAAGAGATTTTGACTCAATTCGTTCAGGCTAGAATCTCCAGTTAGATTGATAATATTGTAGCGCTCGGTTAGCTCTTTTTTATGGTCTGTCACCAATTGGTTAAAGACACGAGCTCCTACAGAACCACCGACAAACAATACTGTTGGCAATTTGGGATTAAAGTGGGTTTGAATATCCACCAATTCATCGGGTTCTAGACTTTTTTGGTCTGAAACCTTGGTCACTGCTCCCACATGCTCAACCTTAGACAAACTTGAAGCTTGTTCAAAGGTTGAATACATCTTCGTCGCAAATTTATAGGCGATTTTATTGGCTAAGCCCATAGACAGGTCAGATTCGTGAATAAAGACAGGCACTCCTGACACTCGCGCAGCGATAACAGGCGGTACTGAGACAAAGCCTCCCTTTGAAAAAAGGGCCTGTGGACGAAGTCGTAACATGATAAAGAGCGATTGTACAATTCCCCAGCCAACTTTAAAGACGTCCAGCATATTTTGCCAAGAAAAATAACGACGCAATTTTCCAGTCGCAATGGAATGGAAGGTGACATCTAGACCCGACTTGAGGATTTCTTGGTGTTCGATGCCACGCTTGTCTCCGATATAGTGGACTTCCCATCCATCTTCGATGAACTTGGGCATTAACAAAAGGTTGAGGGTCACGTGTCCAACCGTCCCCCCACCTGTAAAGACAATTTTTTTCATATTATTCCTTTAACTCCGCTACTGTGTCGATAAAGAGGTCGCCACGTACTTCAAAGTTAGCATACATATCCCAGCTGGCATTTGCTGGGCTGAGAAGAACCACGTCTCCTTGAGTCGCAAGCTCGTAAGCCTTGCGGGTCGCATCTGCAATATCAGTCGCATCCACATATGCCACACCAGCCTTATCTGCTGCCCGTTTGACACGTTCGGCAGACTGACCCAGTATGACCATCTTCTTGAGTCCAGTAATATCTGGCACCAATTCGTCAAACTCATTGCCACGGTCCAAACCACCTGCAATCAAAATGACCTTGCTGTTGTCAAATCCTGACAAGGCTTTTTGAGTAGCCAAGATATTGGTTGACTTGCTATCATTATAGAATTTGACACCCTTGATTTCATCAACAAATTGGAGACGATGTTTGACACCACCAAAGGCTGAAAGAGTTTCTTTGATGGTTTGGTTATCAACACCACGAAGCTTGGCTACAGCAATCGTCGCAAGGGCATTTTCCACATTGTGGCTACCTGGAACTCCGATTTCATTCGCTGCCATGACAACTTCCCCACGGAAGTAGAGTTGACCATCTTCCAGATAAGCTCCATCAACCTTTTCAAGTGTTGAGAATGGTACAACGGTAGCTTGTGTTTTTCTTGCCAATTCTTTTGCCAAGTCTTGGTTAAAGTTCAAGACAAGGAAATCATCCGCTGTCATCTTGTTCTGGATATTCCATTTGGCTGCTACATATTCCTCAAAAGAACCATGATAATCGATATGAGTTGGCATGAGGTTGGTAATAACCGCAATCTCTGGATGGAATTCTTGAACGCCCATGAGTTGGAAAGAAGAAAGTTCCATGACAAGCGTATCCTTATCTGTCGCAGTTTGGGCCACTTGACTGGCTGGATAGCCGATATTTCCTGATAAAAGACCATGTTGCCCAGCAGCAGTCAAAACTTCCCCGATCATAGTCGTTGTGGTTGTTTTTCCATTTGAACCAGTAATACCAACAATCGGTGCTTCTGAAATCAAATAAGCCAATTCCACCTCAGTCAAGACTGGAATTCCCTTGGCCAAAGCCTTTTCAATCATGGGATTGCTGTAGGGGATACCTGGATTTTTCACCATGAGGGCAAACTCTTCATCCAAAAGTTCCAATGGATGGCCACCTGTAATGACCTTGATCCCTTCTTCCAGCAAACTTTGGGCAGCTGGATTGTCCTCGAAAGGTTTCCCGTCATTTACTGTCACAATGGCACCTAGCTTGTCCAACAAACGAGCTGCAGATTCACCAGACTTAGCCAAACCTAAAACAAGGACTTTCTTATTTTTAAATTGATCTATTACTTTCATGTCTCGAACTCCATTTCTACTCTTACTATTTTACCATTTTTATGGAAATAAAAAAGCCACAAAGTGTGTTTGTGACTCTTTCTTCTAACTGAATTTTACCTTATCATCTATGTGATAAATCGGTAACTCGAATGACTTGGTCCACTTGCTCCCAAATCAGAGGATTGTGGGTCGCAATAATAATGGTCCGATTCGGATTTTTTAAAGATTCTAGGATGGAAAGTAATTCCTCAGAGTTTTTGGGGTCTAGTGAAGCAGTTGGTTCATCTGCGAGAATCAAAGGTGGATCCTTTAAAATTATCTTCGCTAGTGCAACACGTTGTGCTTCTCCTCCTGATAATTCAAAGATAGGTTGCTTTAAATCTAAATAAGAGAGGTTAACACGGTTTAGAGCTTGTTTCATCAAAGAGATTTTCTCTTTTTCTTTCAACTTTTTACCAACTAAACCCAGATTAAGATTCTCTTTGACGGTTTGACTTTCAATTAAGCCAAAATCTTGAAATAGATATCCCAAATAATCTCTAAAGAAAACAGAAGGCTTGACATCCTTAAGAGAAGTACCATCATAGATGATTTGTCCTTTGTCATACGGCTCTAATCGTCCAATCATATTCAAGAGTGTTGTCTTACCACAGCCACTTGTACCGATTAAGGCATAAATTTTCCCACCTTCAAAATGAAGATTCGTATCTGAAAATAGCTGACGGCTTCCAAATTTTTTAGATATATTCTTTAGTTCAATCATCCTATTTTCCTTTCATAATTGTCATAGAAACACGAGATTCTTTATGGGCTTGACGGTAAAGCGTCAAAACTGCACTAGCTAGAAAGACTAATAAAGTGAGCAAGCCAATCACCAAGTCTCGACTGCTTAAAATAAAGAGACTAGCACCAAATACAAAACTGGCAAATTGACTAACCATATACTGAGCATGTGTTTCAAAAAATCGTAAACCTGAAATTCGTTTAATCAAGATATCTCGGCGGAATTGCTCGAAATATAGAAGATTGACAGAATAAAAGAGTAACAAGGAACTAGCTATCCCAACAATAGCTCCTAAGATTAAAGTTGCTGTTTCAGTTTGAACTTCATTATAACGAGTTAGATAAACACTTCTTCCTTCTTTAAGATAGGATACTTGCTCATAAATTCCAGCTTTCTTTAAGAGTTCTAGCCCACTCTCATATCCTTTGATAAAGAGTTGTTTTCCAGCATTGATAGACCAACTAGATTTGGAAATGATACTATCACCTGTAGATGTTGGAGTAAATACAACTAAAATCGGATCGGTTAAGTACTGGATGGATACTGGGCTTTCACCGTTATTATAAATAAATCGCTTTTCTCCAGTTGGAAGATAACTAACAATCGCTCTCATTTCATACTCTTCATACTCTAAAGGAGCACTTGCCTCCTCACCAGATTTTCCATAATAACTCAATCTTTCTTCAAAAGCTTTCTTAAGTTCTGCTTCCTGTGAACGAAGAGATTCTGGTAACAAGAGTCCAAATTCCCCTTTTTGAAGATGGGCTAGTTTCTGTCTAGTCTCACCATTTACAGATACATTTTCCTTGTCCAAATAACTGGGACTGACATAGAGAACATTAGCATCTGGACTATAGGTATCCAGTGTCTCTCCCTGTTCATTTTTTCCTTGAGGATTTGCAAAATGAATGAGATTATCTTTTACAAATAGAGCCTGTTCTTTTTCAACTGCTTCTTTGGAAAATTCATACCACTTATTCTGATTTTCTGTATCTTTTACTCTATCACCTAAGCCAAAATAAATTTGATAATAGTCTGCTCTGTCCTGCCATGCTTGTTTTGAAATTTCAAGTTCTTTCAATCGTTGGTAAGACGTCAAACCTGTCTTAACAGCGTAGCCTACTGTAAAAACAGCAACCAACTGACACAATAGGGTTAAAGCCATCAAGCGTTTAAGGGGTAATCTCCCCTTAATAACAGGAACTAATGCTTTGTAACTCAAACTCATTAGATAAAGAAGCATTAGTAAAATTGAAATCGCCAATAAAAACAACAGATAGAAACTAATCCCAAAACCATAGGTGGCTAACAAGATAGGATAAAACAAACCTTGACTAAAAAGAACGACTCCCCCACCTAGGAAGGAAAGGAGGGCTGATAGAAGGAGCCATTTGATATCAGTAGATAAAGAATGCCCCATGATGGATAAGAGAGTCTGACCAGAAAAGAGTTTTATACCTGCTGCTCTCATTTCCTTAATCCGAGTGATAATCACTAAAGCAAAGAAAGATAAGCCAAATATTGCTAAACTAATTAAAATAAGGGGAATTAGTAACATTCTAAAAGCAAGAGAATAGGGCGGTGTCTTTCGGTCAGGAATTGCTTTATAACCCAAATCTCCTAATTTATCGGCAAGCTTTTCTTTCGTCAAGGAGCCTGACAAAAGGAGATAACTATTTAGCGGATCACTACGTTCACGACTTTCTTGGCTAGCTTCTTGGAATTCTTTTGGTAAAGTTCCCTGACCATAAGTTGCATAAGTAAAGTGAGTCGTCCCATCCTTACTCGGCTCTACGATTCTTCTAGCTATTAAACTCTGTTCTGAGTTTACAAAATTCTCTAATTCCTTTTCAAATACCTCACGCGTCGGTTCCTGAGTATCTTTTTTGACACGAAGTAAGGAGACGGAATCATAGCTTGCATATAAATATTGTGGCGCACGTAAGACAATAATCCAAGCAAAGAAAAAGCTGAGAAAAAAAGTTGATAATAATATGAATAGTTTCTTCATAGTAGACTCCTTGTATAAGAGAATAACCCTATAGAACAAAGATTTTATGTTTTATAAATTCTTAGAATTATTTTCCTAGTTTAATCCATTACACCCTGAGCACCAAGACAACAAATTTAATCCTTCCTCGTTTTGAAAACGATTTCTTTTAACTTGAGTATATCACTTTCTATATAATCTATCAACATATTTTACCAAAATATTATTAGTAATAGAATTTTACAGTTCCCTTAAAAATAAATGTCAGTAACGAATTATATTCCAGTTTTTCCCATTCATACTATCCAAGCAAAAGAGATGATATTAACTAAAAAGCAATTCAAACTATTGTAAAATTCCTACAAAAAAAGAGAGTCAAAACTCTCTTTTTATCTTCTTTTACTTTTATTGACCGACATGAGGGTAATATCTCGCAAGCTAAAGTATGTTAGAAATAGCATTGCAATGGTAATAAAAACTTCTGCCGGTAATTGAAAAATCTGAAAAGCAGACAAGACGAGCAGAATCAAGAGCGCTACCAAAGCAAAAATCACTACAAAAACATTAACGGTTCCCTTTATACTTTGTGGCGTCACAAATACATAGAGTACTAATAAGAGGATTCCTATGATTAAATAAACCATCTTTATCTCTTTCTAGCTCTTATTCAGCTGATTTTTTCTTCTTGTTAGCTTTCTCACGCTCTGCTTTGTTAAGGATTTGTTTACGCAAACGGATAGACTCAGGCGTTACTTCCATGTACTCGTCGTCGTTCAAGAACTCAAGAGACTCTTCAAGTGTCAAGATACGAGGAGTCTTGATAACAGCTGTTTGGTCCTTAGTAGCTGAACGAACGTTAGTCATTTGTTTGGCCTTAGTAATGTTAACTGTCAAGTCATTTTCACGAGAATTTTCACCGATGATCATTCCTTCGTAAACCTCAGTACCTGGGTTGACAAAGATCGTACCACGTTCTTCNATAGACATGATTGAGTAAGTTGTAGCCTTACCAGCATCGATAGAAACAAGGGCACCACGGTGACGACCACCAATTTCACCTGGAATCAATGGCAAGTATTGGTCGAAGGTATGGTTCATGATACCGTAACCACGAGTCATTGACAAGAACTCAGTTGAGTATCCAATCAAACCACGCGCAGGAACAAGGAAGACCAAACGAGTTTGACCATTACCAGTTGAAATCATATCCAACATTTCACCCTTACGTTCAGAAAGGCTTTGGATAACAGATCCTTGGTATTCTTCTGGAGTGTCGATTTGAACACGTTCGAATGGTTCACATTTAACACCGTCGATTTCTTTTACGATAACCTCTGGACGAGATACTTGAAGTTCATATCCCTCACGACGCATTGTTTCGATAAGGATTGACAAGTGCAATTCTCCACGTCCTGAAACAGTCCATTTATCTGGTGAATCAGTTGGGTCAACACGAAGGGAAACGTCTGTTTGCAATTCTGCCTGCAGGCGTTCTTCTACCTTACGAGAAGTTACCCATTTACCTTCTTTACCAGCAAATGGTGAGTTGTTAACCAAGAAAGTCATTTGAAGAGTTGGTTCATCGATGTGTAGGATTGGAAGAGCTTCAACTGCGTCTGTCGGAGTGATAGTTTCACCGACAAAGATGTCTTCCATACCTGAAACGGCGATCAAATCACCTGCTTTAGCTTCTTGGATTTCACGACGTTCCAAACCAAAGAAACCAAAGAGTTTTGTAACACGGAAGTTTTTAGTTGTGCCGTCAAGTTTAGAAAGGGTAACTTGGTCCCCAACCTTAACAGTACCACGGAAGACACGACCGATACCGATACGTCCAACGAAGTCGTTGTAGTCCAAAAGTGACACTTGGAACTGCAAAGGCTCATCTGAGTTATCTACTGGAGCTGGGATATGGTCGATAATCGTGTCAAAGATTGGTGCCATAGTAGCTTCTTGGTCAGCTGGATCATCTGACAATGAAGAAGTTCCATTGATCGCTGAAGCATAGACCACTGGGAAATCAAGCTGGTCGTCATCTGCACCAAGCTCGATGAAAAGTTCCAAGACCTCGTCCACTACTTCTGCTGGACGAGCTGATGGTTTATCGATTTTGTTAACAACCACGATTGGGACAAGGTCTTGTTCCAAGGCTTTTTTCAATACGAAACGAGTCTGTGGCATGGTTCCTTCGTAGGCATCTACGACCAAGACAACACCGTCAACCATTTTCATGATACGCTCAACTTCTCCACCGAAGTCCGCGTGTCCTGGTGTGTCCATGATATTGATACGAGTTCCGTTGTAGGCAACGGCTGTATTTTTAGCAAGGATGGTAATTCCACGCTCTTTTTCGATATCGTTTGAATCCATAGCACGCTCTGCCAATTCAGTACGTGCATCAAGCGTTTCTGATTGTTTCAATAATTCGTCAACAAGGGTTGTTTTACCGTGGTCAACGTGGGCGATAATCGCAATGTTACGGATATCTTCTCTTAATTTTGTCATGATTTCCTCTATAATATTCAAAATTTATTTTCTAACTGAACGATTATACCATAATTTCAAGTAAATAACATAATTCAAGCAAGTGTAAATGTTTTCACTCTGCTTTTCTTTTCACGTCAAGCCTTTTCAAAGCAAGCGACTTATGATAAGATAGGCACAGTATGCGTTTAGATAATTTATTAGCTCAAGAAAAAATCAGCCGAAAGGCCATGAAACAAGCCTTACTCAAAGGGGACATTCTCGTCGATGGTTGCCCAGCCCGCTCCCTAGCTCAAAATATCGATACAGGACTACAAGAACTCCTTTTTCAGGACCGAATCATTCAAGGCTATGAGCACACCTATCTTATGCTTCATAAACCTGCTGGTGTCGTTACAGCCAACAAAGACAAGAAACTTCCAACTGTCATGGACCTGCTGTCACCTGACATCCAATCTGACAAGCTCTATGCTGTCGGCCGACTGGACCGAGATACGACTGGACTCCTTCTCTTGACCGATAACGGTCCCTTAGGCTTCCAACTCCTCCATCCCCAATATCATGTCTATAAAACTTATCAGGTTGAAGTTAATGGACTTCTGACACCTGACCATATCCAAGCCTTTCAAAAGGGAATTGTCTTTTTAGATGGCACTGTCTGTAAAGCTGCAAGACTAGAGATTCTATCTGCAAGTCCTTCCCTCAGTCAAGCCTCTATCACCATTTCAGAAGGAAAATTTCATCAAGTCAAGAAAATGTTCCTCTCGGTTGGTGTCAAGGTGACCTCCCTCAAACGAATTCAGTTCGGTGATTTCACTTTAGACCCAAAACTATCAGAAGGTCAATACCGTCCCTTGAACCAAGAGGAATTGAAAATCATTAAAAACTACTTAGAGAAAAGTGGATAAAACAAAAAAGCTTTCAAATAAAGCTTTTTTGTTTTACACTACTTAATTCATAAAAAGAATCAATCCTAAAACCCAATTAATTACAGAAACTACAATCCCTGCAATAGCTATAATTTTTTCTGTTTTATAGTCTAGTCCAGATTCTTTTTGAAGTGAGTTAGCATACAATAAACTGGTAATACTTAAACCAATACCTCCCCACGGAAATAACAAACCAAGAATAATAGACAAGATACCCAGAAAAAGTGGATTTTTCTTCTTTTCTTTCATGTTCTAAGAACTCCTTAAATTTTATACAAATTAATTATACTATAAAACAATAGCTTCATCCTATCATTCAACTAATTTAGAAATAAGATTAGCTAGTCTTGACTTTCCCTTTCCAAGAATCCAAACCATAAGAAAGGATATAAATCTCAGAAAAACCTTGTTTTTTCAAGTAAAGGGCTGCATTTGTGACACGTTGCGCACGTTGGTTTTCATAAAGAAGGACAGGTTTATCTTTACGAAGGGCTGCAAGACTAGTCTTCAACTGACTTGAAGGAATATTGCGGGCACCAAGGATATGTTTTCTGTGGAATTCAGCTGGGTCGCGCAAATCAATCAATTGACCTGTACGAATCAAGGCTTCAAATTCCTCATTGTCCACAATTTTAGCCGCACGGCGAATACGAAGATAGTTAAAGCCCATCCATGCCAACATTGCCAGTATAAGTGCCCACAAAATCCAAGTAACCATTAGTTCTTTTCTCCATTTTTCTCAATATAATCCAATTCTACCTTGTGCTCTCTGCGAAGAACCGCTTCTGCTTCCAGATAATCCAGTTTGTCCATCAGCCCTGCATCGTAAATCCGAGAGAGTTCCAGCTTCATCAGTTCAATATCATATAAGCGTTTTCCCATGTAAACAATAATACCAAATCGTTTGAGGAATTGCTGCACATCATAGAATGTTTTCATAAGACTCATTCTAGCAAATTTTTGTGTTTTTTTCAAGAAGAGACTCACACAAGAAGTAGCACAGAAATTAAAAAAGCTGCATCTTCTGCAACTTTTTAATCTGGTGGAAAATAGCCCAACTGCTCAGCGATATGAATCGCCTCCTGCCTGTTAGCCACTCCTAATTTTGAAAAGATATTGGCCAAGTGATTGGAAACTGTACGTTTACTCACATAGACCTTGTCACAGACATCATCAATGGTCAAGCCATTTCTAACCAGTTCTAGTATCTCGATTTCTCGTGGTGTTAACACCTCTACCATCACTTCATCTGAAAAGACCTTACCACCTAGATAAATCTTTTCCAGTTTTTTCACCAACTCATCTGGGTCCATACTTTTGTCCAGAAAGCCATAAGCCCCCATAACTTTAGCTCGGTGTTCATACATTTTTTTACTGTAACCTGTCAAAATTACAATCTTACTAGAACAACCATTGTCGATAATCTCTTTTGCCAAGGTCAGCCCATCAGCTTGATACAGACTCGTCAGGTTGATGTCAATCAAAATAATGTCGTAGTCATTAAAAGCAATCTCCGAGATAGTCGAAAAATTATCCACTAACTGGACCTTTTTAATGTTTTCCGATAACTCTAAAATCATCTTGATACTTTGGCTAAATAATTTATGATCATCAATTAACAAAATTTTCATAACACAACTCCTTATCAATCGGGAGAGTAATTTCTACACGAAATCTCTGATTATTTTCAAAAATCTGCATCTGACCACCTAAAACACTAATTTTATTAGACATATTTTTCAAGCCATAACCTAAGGATTTTTCTATTTGAAGGCAGTCATTTTCAGAAATGATAAAAATAGCGTCATCATGCACATCAATCTTCAAAGAAATCGTTCCACCACTGGCGTACTTAACGGCATTGGTAGCCAACTCCTCAACCAGACGATAGGCAATTTTATCGTAAGGAGATAAAAGCATAAAGTGGGCAGGAAACTGTGTGACGACTTCATTTTCTGCGTGATAGCGCTTGACAATCCGATTAATCAGCCCTTGATACTGGATGTCTAACTGCTCGTCTGTTTCTACCATTGGCTGATAATAATCCATCCGCTCACGAATCCGCTGAACCAACTCCTCTGTCACCAGATTGATCTGTTCACCAAAAGCTTGATTGCTACTATATTTATTGAAATTTTTTATCGCCATCACATTTTGCAGGATTTCATTGTGAAGAAATTCGGAGAACTGTTGTTCTGTATCTTCATTTGCCAGCAGACTTTTCACCATACGGTTACGCTTTAAAAAGAGAACTTTTACATAATCCCTAGCATCTAGCATTTCAGCAGAACAAAAAAGGCGAATCAATTCTTCCGAACAAATCCCGAACAATAGTAACATGATATTCAAGACCAAAAAGCTCGTGTTTAAATCTAGACGAAAGATGATGAAAATGCCTACTAATAAAAACATAACCAGTAAAAACAAGCGTGAAAAAGCTTTTATATAGGACAATTTCAACTCTGATACCCTTTTTTGAAGAGAGCTGACAATCGTTTTGAAGTGTAAAAAAGCTAAGATACCAAGAATTTCTAGATACCAGACTAGGTTCATCACTCCTGAGCCCGTCGTATTGATATACAAAAAGAAATAAGAAAGAGGCAATATTAAAGCTAATATCCACAAATTTCGTCTCTGATACTTGAGTTTACTTTTCAACTCTTTATGATATAAAATCAGTAAAATCAAGGGAACAAGGTTTAAAAAGAAAGACGCAAACAAGGACAGAAATAGAAAAGTTGAAGGACTTAACAGATACGAACTAATGGTGATTAGTGTCAACACAAAGGACACACTCAACAGTTCTTCTCCTATTTTCTCTCCCAGAAAGATAATAGACAGAGAACTATACACCAATAAAAAAGAGTTGAGCGGATGAAGAATATCAAAAAAGTGCAACAGGGTGCTCGCAACTCCTTGATTAAATATGGATTGCCAGCTAATGAGAAACATCATCAGGAGCAACCAAAGTTTCAACTCACTATACCGAAAGGTCACAATATTACAAATATAGCTAAATACAATTAAAGCAATAATCAGCAATAAAACCATCTGCAAGGAAAAATCTGTCGAAAAGTCCAGAGGAATCCTATAATAAATATAAATCATTAAAGCTAGATGATTTAAAATCGTCAACCACCACAATAAAAGTGAGTTTTTCGAGAGCGATTTGACAAATTGTTTCATATGTATCTACTTCCTGAACTACTTTAATATTATTATAACACAATACCAGAATTGCAGGATTGGCAACTCTGGTATTTGACTTAATTTTCAATAATTTGCCAACTTACTCTGTAAGTCACTAGCAAGTAAAGGACAAATAGTAAGACCGCTACTCCCAGATAGGTGATATCAATAGAAATGCTGGTATTAGCGAAATTCTCAAAATAGCCCAAAAGAGCGGTACTCAAGGCAAATGCTAGCGGACCTGCGATGACCAGCGGAACCAAGAAATAACTTAGAATCTGTTGCAAAAGANTAAAGCGATTTTGCTTTCTCTTGTGCCCAAGAAGATATAAGATTTGATAATCATTAACACTATCCAAAGCACTTGTAGAAGTTTGAAGAGACAAGATACTGAGGGTAATAATGATAAAAATAACACTGACAAAAATCATGACAAAGACAATGACGCCCATAAATCCAAGGTAAACCTCAAAAATACTTCCTTTCGTTTGATAGGTGAACGAATTCAACTCTGCTCCATCACGAGTGAAGTAGTATTTTTCAATCCACTGACTCAAGAATGTTTCTACTTCCCGTTTGTCAATGTTTTCTTTAAAATTGGCAACATAGGTCGTGTGGTCTTCCGTCAATCCAACTACTACCTTATCTGGTACAATCAAGGTTCCTGAGTCATTTGTAGTTACTGAAGATAAAAAGTAAACTGTTTCAAGTGGCTTTGAAGAGGCAAGGTTGAGAGAATGACCGTTAATCATGAAGGTTTTGGTCGTTGATAGAAAGTCCTGGATCTGCTTGGCAGTTCCTTTATAATTGGCATTGACTAGAAATTGGTCTTCTGCCAAGTCAACCGCTTTTTTCCCTTGCAGTTTGCGGAGATGATTGTAGGCAGAAATTCCTAAAATCGGTACTTTTGATTCAGGAAGTTTCTTATCATGCTCCCAGAGATTGCTAGTATCAATCAAATCTTTATAAGTTACATCACTAGAATAGATAGGACAGCTGTACTCCTCTTTGATGACATTAAAGTCAAAGCCATCGGCTTTCAATCTGTCTTTGACAGATTCCTGAGAAAATTGAAACTCTTTACCACGGTAGAGATTGACAGTTACATCATAAGGTGAGTATTTGTTCAGCTCTCGATTCATAGTCGTATAGGCACTACCACTAAAAACGAGTAAGCTGAGAGCCAGTGTCAAGGTCAAGGATAAGACAGCCAACGTGACCGAATTACTATCAGCTTGTTTTGAAAATTGACGGATTTTAAAACTGTTTAGTTTGTTATAGTAGGTTTGAGGCAATTTTCTAAGAGAGACCAAGATAAAATGGCTAAAGGTATTGTAAAATAAAATCACAAAAATCACGAAGACAGATACCAGTAAGATACCCCAGCTTTTCAAGAATGATAGATGGTGATAGTCTGAAAAATAGAGAGCACCAAAACCAATAACAGCTGTCGAAAGAATAAAGAGAAGTGCTTGAAGAACTGGCTTGCCTTTTGCTAAGACAGATTTCTTGACCCCATTTTCTTGAATGAGTGCAATGATATTTTGCTTTCTAAAGGTAAGAATGTCCATGACACCAACAATAAAACTGGTTACCAAATAGGAATAAACTAGTAAGATGACAGACTTGCTATCAAAGAAAACCAGATTACCAAAGTAATTAGCCATGAAAAACTCAGATGCAATCTTAGCTAGAATGACCAGTAAGATCACTCCAAGCAAGAAACCTAGAATCAAGGAAAAGATATTGACCAGCATGGTTTCAAAGAACAGGGTACGGATAATCTGCTTCTTCTTCATTCCCAGCGTTGCATAAAGTCCCAGCTCTTTCTTGCGCCGTCCCAGCACAAAATTTGTGGCGTAAACGATGAGAAAGGCAATCGCTGATAGAATCAGATAGGAAAGCAAACCCATGTACTGGCTCATCACCGTCGTCAACGTTTCCTTTGCCCCTGATAAACTCTGCATCACTGGATGGCTTGGTAAAGCATTAAAAGCGTAGAGCAAGCTATAAATCAAGGTCAGACTGAAAAAATAGATGGTATAGGTCTGTAAATTTCGAAATACATTTCGTAAAATCAATTTTGGATACATACTCTCCCCCTCCTATCTGGTACGGCTGTAAATCTCTTGCAAATACTGTTCATTAGATAAGCTGTTACGTTCCAAATCATCCATAATCTTTCCATCGCTAAGTAGCACCATCCGTGAAGAGTACTTGGCTGCGGCAGGGTCATGCGTAACCAGTAAAATGGTAATACCAAAACTTTTATTGATTTCCTGCAAAAGTGCCATCAGTTTTTCAGAATTGGCAGAATCCAAGGCTCCTGTCGGCTCATCTGCGATAATCAGTTTAGAATCATCATTCAAGGCTCTAGCAGTTGCCACACGTTGTCGCTGACCACCTGATAACTGATTAGGAAACTTATCTTTTAAGTTTTCGATGGCCAACTTATCCAAAATTTCCTCAATCTTATCCTGATGTTTTTTGATATTTTTCCCCTGAATTTGAAGAGGTAGAACGATATTTTCATAGACCGTCAAGGTTTCCACCAAGTTATAAGCTTGGAAAATATAGGAAATGTTTTTAGCACGATAGTCAGCTAGTTCATTTTCCTTAGCATGTATGATGTCAAAATCTTCAAATCGAATCTCACCTGATGTTGGTTTATCAATCGTTGAAATACAGTTGAGAAGTGTTGTTTTTCCACTACCACTAGCCCCCATAATTGCCAGAAATTCACCTTTTTCAACGGACAAGTTCACATCTGATAAAGCATGAACGATATTATCCCCTTGACCAAATGTTTTCGTTAATCCTGTCACAATAAGCTGTTTCATCATTTCATTCCTCCGTTTCTTTTTTACACTCTCATTATACGGTTCCTTTCAATGTTTGGCATGAGTATTTTGTGCAATATATTCAAGTTATAAAAAAACCGATTCCTTTTTCAGGTATCGGTCGATGTTGATTATTTGCGATCGTTTCTTTTTTTCATAAAGTAAACAATCCCTATGACAACAACTCCTAAGACCAGTACAGGTGCATAGAATTCTAGTGTTCCAATAATTCCTTCCATTTTATCCTCCTGTCAAAAAATAGAGGTAGTTTTATCCACAGCGCACGTTTGGCGAAATACATTCATAAGAATATGCAAACCACCAAGCACAGCGCCCCTGTGCTGTTAATCTAACAGCCGTACCTCACCCAGCAGCAGATTTTCCATCCAATTCTTGGCTATTAATTTCCATAATCCAAAGAATCAATCTCAAAGTTGTCTTGTTTTATTTGTATTTCTCCCGTAAATATAACACCAAATCAAAATGTTGTCAATGTTTTGTAATAAAACACTAGAGTTTTCCTTTTGTTTTATCTAACAACGAACATTATTTCTCGTACACTCATAGGAATAGGTGAAACACAATCCACACAGATTTGCTAGCGTCATTTTAAAAGCTGTGTACCACTAGCTTCTGATTGCGCAGAAAGTTCTTACTTTTCAACCTCGAAACTTAGAGAGTCAATCTCTGAACGACTTGTATTTTTAGACATAAGGTTGCCTCCTTCCTTCTTTTAGATGATCATCTTTACAGTAACTAGTATAAACTCTAGTATTGGCTAAGTAATGAGTAAATCGTGCAAGTTTCTTATTTTCGAGTAAAATTTTTATATTTCCCAATTAAAAACAGCTGAACAATATCTTGCTCAGCTACTTTTTTACCCTATTTAAGTTATTTAGAATTTTCTTCTTAGTTACTTTACAAGAGACTCACACAATGCTCCTGATTTTCCTATCTTCTTTGGCGATTCTGACGCAAGTGTGGTACAATAAAAACATGAGAATTCAACAATTACACTATATTATCAAAATCGTCGAAACTGGCTCCATGAATGAGGCAGCCAAGCAACTCTTTATCACTCAACCGAGTCTTTCCAATGCAGTAAGAGATTTGGAAAATGAAATGGGCATTGAAATCTTTATCCGCAATCCCAAGGGGATCACCTTGACTCGTGATGGGATGGAGTTCCTCTCTTATGCCCGTCAGGTTGTCGAGCAGACCCAGCTTTTGGAGGAACGTTATAAAAATCCTGTTGCCCACCGCGAACTCTTTAGCGTTTCGTCTCAACACTATGCCTTTGTGGTCAATGCCTTTGTCTCTCTACTCAAGAAAAGTGATATGGAGAAATACGAGCTTTTCCTTCGTGAAACTCGTACTTGGGAAATTATCGACGACGTCAAGAACTTCCGTAGTGAGGTCGGTGTCCTCTTCTTAAACAGCTACAACCGTGATGTTTTAACGAAAATGCTGGATGATAACCACCTGCTGGCTCACCATCTCTTCACAGCGCAACCGCATATCTTTGTCAGCAAGACCAATCCTCTGGCAAAGAAAGACAAGGTGAAACTGTCTGATTTGGAAAACTTCCCTTATCTCAGCTATGACCAAGGAACTCACAACTCCTTCTACTTTTCAGAAGAGATTCTTTCCCAAGAACACCACAAGAAATCCATCGTAGTCAGCGACCGTGCTACCCTCTTTAATCTCTTGATTGGTCTGGATGGATATACCATTGCGACAGGGATTTTGAACAGCAACCTCAACGGAGACAATATCGTTTCTATCCCACTGGATATTGATGACCCAATTGAGCTGGTCTATATCCAGCATGAAAAAACCAGCCTGTCTAAGATGGGTGAACGCTTTATCGACTATCTCCTAGAAGAAGTCCAGTTTGATAGTTGAGAATAAAGATAAGTCTAATTAAAATCATTATTAAACTTTTTTATATCATCTTATTTTAGAATAAAGAAATTGATTATGTGACTATTAGTTTGTTTCACTCCGTGAGGTACAAGACAAATAAACCACCAGCTATTGAACTGTACCCCAAGTTTTTTTAAATTTGTAGAGAGTATATTCAATCATTAGCTGAACCTATCCATATCAACATTGATATATAAATCAAACTAAAAGGAGTGAGACCTATGAAATCCAGATTTCACTCCTTTACTTTAAAGATGATGTATAAATTCTAGATACAGTATCCACATTCGGTACTGTATTTCTTTTATCCTCATTTTTAAGTTAAATTATTAAAATCCCAGATTTGGTCCATCCAGCCTTCATAGAAGTCTGGTTCGTGACAGACCATAAGGATAGACCCTTTGTATTCTTTAAGAGCACGTTTGAGTTCATCCTTGGCATCCACATCCAAATGGTTGGTCGGCTCGTCCAGCACTAAAACGTTGTTTTCACGATTCATCAAGAGACAGAAACGAACCTTGGCTTGTTCCCCACCTGACAAGACCTGAATTTGGCTTTCAATATGCTTGGTTGTCAAACCACAACGAGCAAGAGCTGCACGAACTTCAGCTTGGTTGAGAGCTGGAAAGGCATTCCAGACAGCTTCAAGTGGTGTTTGACGATTGCCACCTTCTACTTCCTGCTCAAAGTAGCCAAGTTCTAGGTAGTCACCACGTTCCACTTCACCAGCGATTGGCGGGATAATTCCTAAGAGAGACTTCAAGAGAGTTGTTTTCCCGATACCATTTGCCCCGATAATAGCAACCTTTTGATTACGTTCAAAGGTAAGATTTAAAGGCTTGGTCAGAGGACGGTCATAACCAATCTGCAAATCCTTGGCTTGGAAAATAAAGCGCCCTGGTGTACGAGCCGGTTTGAAATCAAAGGATGGTTTTGGTTTCTCACTTTGCAGTTCGATAATATCCATCTTATCCAATTTCTTCTGACGAGACATGGCCATATTTCGTGTTGCAACACGCGCTTTGTTTCGAGCAACGAAGTCCTTGAGGTCGGCAATTTCTTTCTGCTGACGTTCGTAGGCTGCTTCCAGCTGAGATTTCTTCATAGCATAGACTTCTTGGAACTGGTAGTAGTCACCAGAATAACGCGTCAGCTGTTGATTTTCCACATGATAGACGATATTGATAACGTCGTTCAAGAATGGAATATCGTGTGAAATGAGGACAAAGGCATTCTCATAGTTTTGGAGATAGCGCTTGAGCCAATCAATATGCTCAGCATCCAAGTAGTTGGTCGGCTCGTCCAAAAGCAAGATATCGGGCTTTTCAAGGAGGAGTTTAGCTAAAAGTACCTTGGTTCTTTGTCCACCTGATAAAGAAGTTACATCCGTATCCATACCAAAGTCCATGACACCAAGGGCACGTGCTACTTCATCAATCTTAGCATCCAAGGTATAGAAGTCACGACTCTCCAAACGGTCTTGGAGTTCTCCCACTTCTTCCATGAGAGCATCAACATCCGCTCCGTCTTCAGCCATTTCCATGTAGAGGTCATTGATACGAGCTTCAGCTTTGAAAAGCTCATCAAAGGCCGTACGGAGAACATCGCGAACAGACTGACCTTCAGCAAGGACTGAGTGCTGATCCAAGTAACCAGCAGTCACATATTTGGACCACTCAACCTTCCCTTCATCTGGCAACATTTTACCAGTCACGATACTCATAAAGGTTGATTTCCCTTCACCATTAGCACCAACCAGACCGATATGTTCCCCCTTGAGGAGACGGAAGGACACATCTTCAAAAATTGCACGATCACCAAAACCGTGACTCAGATTTTTAACTTCTAAAATACTCATTTTAATTCCTTATCTTGTTTTTATGTAATTGTTTATAGAGGAGCCAAGCCAGATAGCCACCTAAGGTATTGGTCCACAAATCATCAATTTCAAAGACGCGATTAAAATCAAAGAAAAAGTCCAAGACTAACTGCGTACACTCGATTCCAAAACTCACTAGAAAACTAAAAAGAAGGAGCTTTTTTGTTTTCCGCAAGTTTGGAAGGAGATAAAGGAGTTGGAACATCAGAGGAAAAAGTAAGAAAATATTAAGGATATTTTGTAGAAAAATCCAACATAATTGTCCTATGTCACTCACTTCACCCAGTTTCCAGAAAGAATTGAAAGGAGTCAAAAGAAAAACCAGGCGTCCAAGATGCTGAATACCTGGAGTTTCCACCCCCACGGGAGAATGTTCTTGAGGAGTAAAGCAAAAGTAAACGATACAAATACTATAGAAAATGACTCCCCAGACCAAAACATGATTATAACTCTTCTTCATCATTAAGGATTGACTGCTGCGACTGCCTTCTGGCGGTCACGTTTCATTGTATTAGAACGCAATTGTCCACAAGCTGCATCAATATCAGTACCATGCTCTTGACGAACAACACAGTTAACCCCTTTTTTCTTAAGCGTATCATAGAAGGCCAGGACGCGCTCTTTAGGACTACGGCTATATTGGTCATGCTCACTAACTGGGTTATAAGGAATCAAGTTTACATAAGACAATTTCTTGATGTTCTTGAGCAATTCAGCCAATTCTAAGGCTTGTTCTACACCGTCATTGACTTCATTGAGCATGATATACTCAAAGGTCACACGACGATTAGTTGTCTCAATGTAGTACTCAATAGCAGCAAAGAGTTTTTCAATTGGAAAGGCACGGTTAATCTTCATGATGCTTGAGCGCAGTTCATTATTAGGTGCATGAAGGGAAACGGCAAGATTGACCTGAACTCCTTCATTAGCAAAATCACGAATTTTATGGGCCAAACCTGAGGTTGAAACCGTAATGTGACGAGCACCGATGGCCATTCCCTTGTCATCATTGATAGTACGAACGAAATTCAAGACATTGTTATAGTTATCAAAGGGCTCACCGATACCCATGACAACAATATGGCTGACGCGCTCGTCCTGACCACGCTCATCAAAGTATTTCTGAACCAGCATGATTTGCGCTACAATCTCCCCATTATTGAGGTCACGTTGCTTCTTGATCAAACCAGAGGCACAGAAGGTACAACCGATATTACAGCCGACCTGAGTGGTCACACAGACTGACAAACCATAGTGTTGACGCATAAGTACAGTCTCAATCAACATACCATCTGGCAATTCAAAAAGATATTTAACTGTCCCATCAGCAGATTCTTGCACGATTCGCTGTTTCAATGGATTAACCACAAACTGATCATTAAGCTTAGCAATCAAATCCTTGGAAAGGTTGGTCATCTCTTCAAATGACTGGACACGTTTACGATAGAGCCATTCCCAGATTTGGTCTGCACGGAATTTCTTTTCTCCCTGCTCCAAAACCCATTCCTGCATGGTTTGACGTGTTAAACTATAAATTGACGGTTTCATTTCTTCTCCTTATTCTCTACTCACTTCTGACGAATGACAAAATGACGTTGCCCCTTGTCCTCTTTCTGAGAATACTGGTCTTTCTGACGACGTCTATTTTTCTTATCTGCATTCGGTTTTCGTTTTGTTTGAGCCGGTTTCTTTCCTTTTTTAGAAGGTGTTTCTTCTTCCTTCTTACGCATTTTCTTGTCAAACGATGCTCGCTTAGGGGCTTCATTTTCTAAGACAAAATAGGCACAACCATAACTACAATACTCTAAAAGGTAGTCTTGTAAACGACTGATTTTTTCAAGTTTTTCTTCTGTTCGATCATCCTTGTAAAAACCTCGTAGGCGAAGCTGTTCGTTGCTCCAATCTCCCACGATATAATCAAACTTGGTTAAGACTTCTGAAAAACGCTGATTAAAAGTCGTCACATCAAAGGCTTCCTTGATATTTTCCACCAAGGAAAAAGCTATCCCTTCCGTTTCAACCTTGTCCCCGTGTAAATGAAACTCAGGACCAGGAAACTTGTTATAGTTGTATAATTCAGGTGCAATTTCTTTTCGCATAGATATCCTTTTTCCACGATTACTTAATACTTTATTCTACCATAATTTCTAGCAGTTAGCACGTTTCTCATAAAAATGAAAAAAGTCTGACGATTTTGTCAGACTCGAATCATATAACCTAAAAAAGAGAAGAACCATTCTTCCCTCCATATACCATTATTTAGCGGCTGCGTACAATTCATCTACTTTGTTCCAGTTGATCACTGAGAAGAAAGCTTTGATGTAGTCAGGACGCACGTTGCGGTATTTCACGTAGTAAGCATGTTCCCAAACGTCCAAGCCCAAGATTGGTTTTTTGCCTTCTGAGATTGGTGTGTCTTGGTTTGCTGTTGAAGTCACTTCAAGTTTACCTTCTTTGTTGACAACCAACCATGCCCATCCAGAACCGAAACGAGTTGTTGCTGCTGCAGTGAAGGCTGCTTGGAATTCTTCAAACGAACCAAATGTTGCATCGATTGCTGCTGCAAGTTCTGCTGAAGGAGCTGTTTTCTCAGGAGTCATCAATTCCCAGAAAAGAGCGTGGTTCAAGTGTCCACCACCGTTGTTGATAAGTGCCTGACGGATATCAGCTGGGATAGATTCTACATCAGCAAGCAAAGCTTCAAGGTCTTCACCGATTTCAGGGTGTTTTTCAAGAGCTGCATTAGCATTGTTGACATAAGTTTGATGGTGTTTGTCATGGTGCAAGTGCATTGTTTCCGCATCGATGTATGGTTCCAAAGCGTCGTATGCATATGGAAGATCTGGTAAGATAATAGCCATCTGTAATACCTCTTTTTCTTTCTATATGAAAATGATAACGCAAACATTCACTTTTTTCAAGTTTTTTGCTTATAGATAAGGAAATCAGTAAGAAACCCACGACAAGATAATCCTGACGCAGGTTGTAGCTTCAAAAAAAATATCAATTTACCTGACTAGCAATCTGTAAGAGTGCCTTTTCAAAAAGGAAACCTTTTTCATAAAGACCTGTTTTAATCTGATAGTCTGTCTCAATCAAATAAGAAATAGCTTGCTTCAAAAAGCTCAAGGAAAGTCCTCGTGAATCTCTCAGCGCAAACTTAATCTGATAGGGATTTGGATTGCGTCCGAGAAAACTTCCTAGACTACTTGCAATCTGCGCTTCTGTTTGCCCAGACTCCGACAAAATCTTCACCTGAGTAAAAGTCCGAAATTGTCCCAGCATGACTGCAATCAGTTTGATTTCATCTTCCCCTTGCAAGGTCAAGTCTCTAACCAAGTCGCGAGCCTGGTCCATCTTTTTAGTCAGAATAAACTGAGTTAAATCAAAAATATTGTCCTGCAAGGTCTTGGGAATAGCATTGACAATATCCTCTTCCTCGATAACAGAGTCTTCCTTATAGGACTGTAAAAAGAGGAGATTTTTCTGGATTTCGCTAAATTGAAAACCCGACTTGACGAGAAGATTTTCAAAAGAATGATTGGCAAACTGCATACCTTGTTTCTGGCTCCACTTTTGGAAATACTGGCGCAATTCTTGTTCTTTTGCTTCTACTGCATCAAAGACCTTGGCATCACGCTTAAGTAATTTTACCAGCCGTCTTTTACTATCCAGTTTTCCTTCTGCAAAGATTAACAACTTGGTTGTTGGTGAAGGGTTATCAAGGTATTCTTCGAACGACTTGAGCTCATCATCTGTCAAAAAGCGCTTTTTAGCAGTCGTGATATCGACAAAATGATCCAATATTACGATTTTCTCATCCGCAAAGAAAGGAAGGCTGACCAACTCCAGTTCTACATCCTTATAAACCACTTCTTTCATATCAAAGTAGGCAAAGTTGAGGTCTGCAGAATCATAACCAATCTGTTTCAACACTTGACTCTTCATCACTTCAAACTGACCCTGATCTGTCCCTGTAAAAAGGCTCAGGTTCGGTAAATTTGCTAAAGTCAACTTCTGACTCTCTTCAATGGCTAGCATCTTCTCTCCTTTCTTCTGATTTTTTAATGAATTTAATCAATATAGCGCAATTTCCCACGGAAATCTTCTAGGCTTTCGTACCCTTTTTCCGCCATGATTGCTTTTAGTTCATTGGTAATGCGGTCAAAAGCACTGACGCCTTCTTTGTGAAGGGTGGTTCCCACCTGCACCATACTTGCTCCACAGAGGATATGTTCAAAGGCATCACGACCAGTCAACACGCCACCTGTTCCGATGATTTGAATTTGAGGATTTAAGCGTTGATAAAAGGCATGAACATTAGCTAGAGCAGTCGGTTTGATATACTCGCCACCAATGCCACCAAAACCATTTTTAGGACGAATAACAACAGACTCATCTTCTATATAAAGGCCGTTTCCGATAGAGTTGACGCAGTTGACAAACTTAAGAGGATACTTATTGAAAATAGCTGCCGCTTGGTCAAAGTGAACAATATCAAAATATGGTGGCAATTTAATTCCTAAAGGTTTGGTGAAGTAGGCAAATACCTCTGCCAAAATTCGGTCTGTTGTCTCAAAATCATAGGCAATCTGAGGTTTACCTGGAACATTTGGACAGGAGAGATTTAGCTCAGTCAGACCACGAAACTCACTCTCTTGGACTTTTTTCAAGATAGTATGGGTTTCCTCTGGAGACATGCCGACTAGAGATAGGAAGAAAGTTCGGTTTGGCTCTTTTTCTTGCAAATCCAAAAGATAATCCAAATAATAGTCTAAGCCATTATTTGGCAAGCCCATAGAGTTGATAGAACCAAGTGGAACATCTTGATAGCGTGGCTCAGGATTCCCCTGACGAAAGTCCAAGGTTGCTGTCTTAGTCACAAAAGTTCCTGCCGCTGAGTTTTTAACGCCCTCTAACTCTGCTATCGTCATACAAGCCACACCTGCTGCATTCATCAAACAATTGTCAAACTCAAAACCAGCAATTTGCGTTTTCGTTGATACCATGATTCTGATCCTCCAGATTCCTTTTATTGCTAATATTATACCACATTTTCAGATTTTCTCTTTAAGAAAGGCATTTATAAGAAAAACGTTCGTTTTTTATCTATTTTCAAAAAATATGAAAAACTAAATTGAGTGAATTTTTAGAAAATTTTTGTTTTTCTCTTTACAGCTAAAAAAAATTCTGCTATAATGACTCACATAATTAAATTAGAATTTAAGGAGAACGATATGACATCTGCTAAAGAATATATCCAAAGCGTGTTTGAAACTGTAAAAGCTCGTAACGGGCACGAGGCTGAGTTCCTTCAAGCTGTTGAAGAATTTTTCAACACTTTAGAACCTGTATTTGAAAAACACCCTGAGTATATCGAAGAAAATATCTTGGCACGTATTACTGAACCAGAGCGCGTGATTTCTTTCCGTGTTCCTTGGGTTGACCGTGATGGAAAAGTCCAAGTAAACCGTGGTTACCGTGTTCAATTCAACTCAGCTGTTGGACCATACAAAGGCGGACTTCGTTTCCACCCAACTGTTAACCAAGGGATCTTGAAATTCCTCGGGTTTGAACAAATCTTTAAAAACGTCTTGACTGGACTTCCTATCGGTGGAGGTAAAGGTGGATCAGACTTCGATCCTAAAGGTAAAACAGATGCTGAAGTGATGCGTTTCTGCCAAAGCTTCATGACTGAATTGCAAAAACACATCGGACCATCACTTGACGTACCTGCTGGTGATATCGGTGTAGGTGGACGTGAGATTGGTTACCTTTACGGTCAATACAAGCGTCTTAACCAATTTGATGCTGGTGTCTTGACTGGTAAACCTCTTGGATTTGGTGGTAGCTTGATTCGTCCAGAAGCAACTGGTTACGGTTTGGTTTACTACACTGAAGAAATGCTTAAAGCTAACGGTAATAGCTTTGCTGGTAAGAAAGTTGTTATTTCAGGTTCTGGTAACGTTGCTCAATACGCTCTTCAAAAAGCAACTGAACTTGGTGCTACTGTTATCTCTGTATCTGACTCAAATGGTTATGTCATTGATGAAAATGGTATCGATTTCGATCTTTTAGTAGATGTTAAAGAAAAACGTCGTGCTCGTTTGACTGAGTATGCCGCTGAAAAAGCAACTGCTACTTATCATGAAGGTTCTGTATGGACTTACGCTGGAAACTATGACATCGCTCTTCCATGTGCGACTCAAAACGAAATCAATGGTGAAGCAGCTAAACGTTTGGTTGCTCAAGGCGTTATCTGTGTATCTGAAGGTGCCAACATGCCAAGCGACCTTGATGCCATCAAAGTTTACAAAGAAAATGGTATCTTCTACGGACCTGCCAAAGCTGCCAACGCTGGTGGTGTAGCCGTTTCAGCCCTTGAAATGAGCCAAAATAGTCTTCGCCTCTCATGGACTCGTGAAGAAGTTGATGGACGTCTCAAAGATATCATGACAAACATCTTTAACACAGCTAAAACAACTTCAGAAACATATGGTCTTGATAAAGACTACCTTGCAGGAGCAAACATTGCTGCCTTTGAAAATGTAGCAAACGCTATGATTGCACAAGGTATTGTTTAATACTTGAAAAAAGTTAACAAAAAGCAACAGCTAGACAGTTGTTGCTTTTTGTATTTTAAAGAAAATAAACTTGCTAGTTTTTAGAAACAATATCAAAATAGCTATAAGATAATAGCATTTCGATTATCCTAAAATCAAGAAACTATAAAAGTTTTACCACAAGTTGCACAGGTCAATTGAGTTCCAATTACTCCATCTGTTGGCTTATGACAAGTAGGACAATAAACACGTTTTGCTGATAATTTATAAGATAACTCATCTCGCAATTCTTTCCCTTTAATTTCAATAACATCTTCACCTTGTTCTTCAAACTTAAGAACTGTTATCAAAGCTTTATCATATTGTTTCATACGTGGCTGTTTCAAAAATAGAAAAGACGATATAATCAAAAATAGGAAAAATAAAACAAACAAAATTGTAACTATTAAAAGCCACAAAAAGTAGAAATCATAAAGTAAACCTTCTTTTTTTCCTAAAATCCATCTTATGTAGTTATCAATGTACTGATAAAATTTCAATCCGGTGACAATACATATGAAAGATACTATAGGATAAACAACCTTGGAAATGATTAAACGATAGCGTCTCATTTATATTTCCTTTCTAGATAACCATGCACCACAATAATCACATGTTTTACCTTGCCCTAGGTCAAGCAGATTCTCACCACTACATGATGGACAAATAACGGGATATGTATTTTTGTTAATCTGGTGCTTTTCAAATAAAGTGAATAAAACTTGTATTTGATTTCGTTTCTTGACTTCTTCTTGTCTCTTAGACTCACAATAAGTCATTACCAAAATTAAAATCACACTAAGCAAATACCAAGGAACTAAAAGAAATAAAAATCGAATAGACCATTCCCTAGATTTTTCATATTCAAAAAATGATGATAAAATGATTAAAACAAGCATTTGAAGTAAATTCTTCTGTTTTAATTTCTTTAAGGAAAAGGAATCTTTAATTGTTTCTCGAAACAAATATAAAATAATTAAGGCAACTATTACATAGGGTAAATTTTGAAATGTTAAAAATAAAAAGCTGATCACAATAGGAATGCCCACAAACTTTGCCAAAATTATAAAATCAAGATTTTTCAATATAAAGATTCTTGGTTCATCTTCTAGAGAAAAGATTGCAAGTGATAAAACTACAAAACAGAGTATTACTATATTCGAAATCAACCAATGAAAGCCTTTTTTCCAATTATTCTTAATATACTGCTTCACCTATCTTCTCCTCTAGTTACTATATACTCTCTATAAAGAGCTTTTCCATTATATATCTCATCCAAAGCTTTGACTTTAATTTTTATATTTTCTAAAACACCGAAGCTATAAAATGCAAAGGAAGACAAAAAGAAACCTGATAAAGAAAAAATAATAGGAATCAATATTGAGAAAATCGGCTCACCATGTTCTAGAAATAGAGTTACGGTCCATAGTGAAATAAAAAATGTTGCACTTGTCAATCCCATAAAAAGTATACTTAATAAACGAAATACTTGGTACATCTACAATATCCTCCTGTCATAGAACTTGTCTAAGTAAATCCCTTACTCTCTTAAAAAATTTCCAAACACTCTTCATGACCCTTTGTATTTATTCATACATTTTTATACTTATAATTATATAATTTGAAAGAAATCCTAGTTTTAGATTTCTAAGAAAAAGTAAAACTCTGGCAATCCCAGACTTCCAAAAAACAAAAGATGATACTTAAACTAGAATGATATAAAAATAATTGTTTCTAATATTTTGAACTATCTTTTGTGCCCACAATTAGAACAGAAGTTTGCTCCTTCCAAAAAAGCAGTCCCGCATTGGCTACAAAACTTAGCTAATCCTGTTTCTCCTTTGAGATCAGTTTGATGATGATTAACATCTTTGTCAAATGAATTCCTATCTTCAATCTGATCAACCAAATTGCTAAATTTAGCTCCCAAGGAAAGTCCCATAGCTATTTCCACGCCTGCTCCCATTAGATTTCCTGCAGAATCATTATTTTTTGCTGCCTCTTCTAAAAGATCAAATTGTCTCTCTTCTTGATAAGTATACTCTTCAATATCTCGACCAGCCTGCTTGCTTTTGNCTTCCAAAATTTGCTTGTGGAATTGAAAGATTTCTCTATATCAAATGCTATTCTGATTTACTTTTAATGCCTCAATGTTAAATTCCTCAATACTAATTCCATATTTAGAAAAATAGCTGGATAAAATAGCTGACAAAGCAACAGACATATCAAAACTGTGCATCTCAATATCAAGAATTGGAATCTTATGGTTGTATATTACTTATGAAATAGCTGAACTAATCAGCCCACTAACAGTTTGTCTAAACCGTTTTTGTAAAATAGGAGCTATTATAATATCGGGGTGACTTGGAATAAATTCTAATATAAAAGCTTCTAAGTCTACAATTCGAGGAATGAAATTCCCATGTATTTTCAATTCTACAGGAATATCACTTTCTGAATCTCGAACCATTATAGAAGAAGAAGTTCCAAAAAAGAAAGGACGAATTCGTCCTTTCTAGATCTTAGCTTTTCTTCAACCCACGACAGTTGACAAAGAGCAATTTAAATTTGTCTATGACAAGTCTAAATCCTTCTATACTTTTCTAAAAATGAATTATCTCACGTGTTTTTTCATATGAGGTGACAAAGCGATTAGTGACACCTGGTTCAGCCACTTCTAAAGCTTGGGAAATCTTATCAAATGAAGCATGATAATCAAATTCTTTTTCAAAAATTTCTAATGATTCATTAAAGGCTTCTTGAATTCGTTCATCAAATGAGCGATATCGATTAGAATATTGTAATAACTGTTCTGTTAAAGTAGCATACTTTACAATATCATAAGTTTCACTTTCTAAAGCATCCATATCATTTGTTGTTATTTCAAGAATACGGTTCACAGCTTCGATATTGACTAGAGCCTCTTCTAGTTCAGCCATCAACTCTTCAGTATGGTTACTTGCTGTAAAGAACGACTGTAAGAAATTCTGAGGAATACCTGGAAGATTGCGTTTTTCCATATATCTCTTAATTGTGTGAAGACGATTAACATAAACATTTGCCTTCTGGCGAGCATTGATATCATCTTTTTCAATCTGAGCAAGGCGTTGACTAACCGCAACTTGTTCATCTTCAATTTCCTTCAAAGTCGCTTGTAAGTTTTCCAAACGATCTTCAAGGAATGAATAAGGTTCAGAATGTTCCTCTTGTTCAGAAGTTAGTTCCAATACAGATTCTTCTAAAGATTCTAACTCAGCTTGTAATCTATGAACATGACTAACATCCGTTTCAGATAGTAGGTAATTGCTACTCAATCGTTGAATATCTTCCACTAAAACAGCATTACTATCTTTCATGTGTTTCAAATATGTAGGAAGGGTTGTAACTAAGCCTTCTACTACTTTTTGAGCAGCGATTTCTCGTGTAAAGATATCATAGAGTGCATTGATTTCTTCTTGAACTTGAGTATTTTCATACTCAGCATTATCCAACTCTAATTGTGCAATATTTTCGTGGTTTTTCTTCAAAGATTCATAAAGCAATTGGAAGCGAGATTCAATATCCGTTTCAGCAAAATGATAGTTAGCATCTAAAAGCTTACGGTAACCATCCTCCAAATCTTCCAATTGATCAGGTAGCTCTTTAGATAATGTTTTTACAATCGCTGGCAGGCGGTCAACAATGTGACTCAAAGCCAAGATATGATTTTCAGCATTATCCAAAATCACAGCAGCTTCTACTGGGTCACCTGAAGTGTTCAAAGTAACAAACTGAGAAAACTCTGATTGGATATTTTCCAATTGTTTTTCGATTTCAGATAAACCTTGGCCATATTCTTCAGAATGATCAGCCACTCGGTGTTGCAACTCTTCAAACAAGTCCAAGGTATGAAGAACACGACCGCTGTTTTTAGATTCTTGTTTCTCCAAATCTGCCAAGGCATTGCGAATTGCCGCAATATCTTCTTCAATCAAGGTAATTTGGCTCTCGATTTGGTCAATTTGATGACTAGCCTTAAAAAAACGGAATGAATTGTTATAACCTTCTGCCTCGAAAAGATTATTTTCGATATCGGCAAAAGAGTTAAGAGATAGGTCAACCCATTTTTGGTTCCATTCACGGAAAGTCACTTGACTTTGTCCAATCAAGTGCATATTTTTTACAGCTTCAACTTCATCATTAACTGGAAGATTGTACAGCTCTTCTTTTTTCTCTTCTAAAATTGCTAATTTACTTTCATTGCGTTTCCGTACATAAATTGCTATAGCATATGAAATCAGCAATATAATTGCAATTGCAATTATAAGATATACTACTAGACTACCAGACATATTAAACTCCTTTTTAACTTGAAACAATCGTAATGATTATATCATATTTTTTAGACCAAGGGAACTACTTCTCCCGATTTTTTAGACATCAAGTGTACTATAGACGGCATTTTCTTCGATAAATTCACGACGAGGCTCTACTCGATCCCCCATCAACATATCAAAGATTTTATCTGCTTCTGCAGCATCGTCCACAGAAACTCTTGCCATTAAGCGATGTTCGGGATCCATGGTTGTTTCCCACAACTGGTGATCATCCATTTCACCCAAACCTTTATAACGCTGAATGGTTGGTTTGGCACGTCCTTCACTATGGCGGGCCAAGGCTTCTTGGAGTTTAATTTCTTGATCCGCTCCTGGCTGGATATATTCTTTAATCTCGCTTCCAACCTTGACACCATAGATTGGAGGTTGGGCAATATAAACATAACCAGCTTCTAGTATTGGTTTCATATAACGATAAATCAAGGTTAAAAGAAGGGTACGAATGTGGGCTCCATCGACATCGGCATCGGTCATCAAAACGAGTTTTTGGTAACGGGCTTTTGAAACATCAAATTCCGCACCAAATCCTGTTCCCATAGCTGTGAAAAGACTACGAATTTCTTCGTTAGCTAGAATCTTATCCATACTTGCCTTTTCAACGTTCAAAATCTTACCTCGAATCGGAAGGATTGCCTGAAATTCACGGTTACGACCAGATTTTGCTGATCCACCAGCTGAGTCTCCTTCGACGATGAAGAGTTCTGTTTCCGCAGGATTGTTAGAAGAACAGTCTGCTAGTTTTCCTGGAAGGTTGGAAATTTCCAAACCAGATTTTTTACGAGTGACTTCACGCGCACGCTTGGCAGCAACACGAGCTTTGGCGGCCAAAATTCCTTTTTCCACAATTCTCTTGGCAATCTGTGGATTTTCCATGAGGAAATCAGAAAAGGCATCGCTGAAGAGACGATTGGTAATCTTGACCACTTCGCTATTTCCCAATTTTGTCTTGGTCTGTCCTTCAAATTGTGGATTTGGGTGTTTAACTGAGATAACTGCAGTTAATCCTTCGCGGACATCTTCCCCTGTTAGATTATCTTCATTGTCTTTCAGTAATTTATTTTTACGAGCATAATCGTTGATAACACGAGTCAAGGCTGTACGGAAACCTTGTTCATGCGTTCCACCTTCATGGGTATGAATATTATTAGCGAAACTCATGACATTTTCATGGTAACCCGTTGTGTACTGCATGGCTACTTCAACTGTGATATCATCCATCTCACCATCTGTATAGATTGGTGTATCAAAGATAACATCCTTGTTCTCATTAATATATTCAACATAACTAGCAATACCACCTTCATAATGGTAATGCTTGGTTTGTTCCAAACCTTCACGATTATCTGTGATGGAAATTCGTAAACCACGATTTAGAAAGGCCAACTCTTGAATCCGTTTATTTAATTTATCAAAATCAAATGTTGTTGTTTCAGTGAAGATTTCTGGGTCCGGTGTAAAGTGAACTGTTGTTCCTGTTTTATCCGTATCTCCAACTACTTCAAGATCTGCGACAACATGACCACGACGGTATTCTTGGTAATGAATCTTACCATTTTTGTGGACATGAACGTCTAATTGAGTTGAAAGGGCGTTAACAACTGAGGACCCTACTCCGTGAAGACCACCTGAGACCTTATATCCGCCACCGCCAAACTTTCCTCCAGCATGAAGAACAGTAAAGACAGTCTCAACGGCAGGTCGACCTGTTTTTTCCTGAATATCGACTGGGATACCACGCCCATCATCAACAACTGTAATCGAATCATCGGGCTCAATAAAAACTTGAATATGGCTAGCAAATCCTGCCAAGGCCTCATCAATTGAGTTATCAACAATTTCCCAGACTAGATGGTGAAGACCTTCTTTTGAGGTTGACCCGATATACATCCCTGGACGCATGCGAACAGCCTCTAAGCCCTCTAAAACTTGAATTTGACTGGCATCATAATCTTGTGCCTGCAGATTTTTGATTTCTTCTGTCATCTTATTCCTTTTTCTTACATGTCTAATACTTGTCTTAAATTCACGATACTGGTAAACAAGTGGGTATCGAGTCCAGCAGCTTGCCCTGCTTCGATATCAATCGGCCGATCACCGATAACAAGACCAGAGTTAATTTGATACTTTTCTCTTAAATAAATCATGGACTCTGGACTTGGTTTTCTCTTAAAGCCTGAGCTAGAAGTCACCACTTCTGTAAAATAAGCTGCTATAGAGGTTTTGTCTAAAATTTCCAAGACCTGATCATTACGGTGAGAGACCAAAAAATGACGGCCATCTTGATTTGAAATGTCTTCCAATAAGTCAGAAACTCCATCAAACAAAATCGGATGTTCCAGCTCTCTGGCTTCATTTTCCTTGTACTTTTCTAAAAAATTCTCTAAGTTGGGAGCGAATGTCTCAATCGCAAAATCAGTAGAAACCTTTAAAGCTTGATAGACACTGTCATGGTCTTGTGTGATGCCATACAGAGCTAAAGTTTCAACAAATGCAGCTGTTGAAGTTTCATAATTATCTAGTAAAGTTCCACCTAAATCCCAGATATAATCGTGATATTTCATAGCTTTCATTATACCATTTTTTCCTTAAAAAAGCGATGATTTCCTAGATTTTTCCAAGTAAAAAAAACGAAAGAACAACTCCCGTTTTACTGATTTTTACCAAAGACATCTCGATAGAGCATTCCTGTTCGTAAACTCTCTGCGTCTCCTCCTAATTGCTCCACCAACTCGTAGGCAAAGGCAAGGGCTGTTGAGGGGCCCCGACTGGTTGTCAAATGACCATCTACCACTACTGTTTCCTTGACGTAGTGACCATCAAAGATTTGCTCTTGAACACCATCATAGCAAGTGTACTGCTTGTTTTTCAATAGTCCTGCTTGATTGAGGGCAATTGGTGCAGCACAAATGGCTGCCAGTTTCTTCCCTTCTTGCTCGAAGCTTTGCAATTCTTGAATCAAGGCCTGATTATCGCGTAAATGTACAGAACCAGGCATCCCTCCAGGAAGGACAATCATATCATAGTCTGATAAATCACCATCAAAAACACGATCTGCACTTACTTGGATTGCATGCGACCCAGTCACTTGCTCTTCAAACCCAACCATATCACAAGTGATATTTGCCCGACGCAAAACATCCACAACTGTCAAAGCTTCAATTTCTTCAAAGCCCTGAGCCAACATAACTGCTACTTTAACCATGATTTTCTCCTTATTTGATTTGTTTTAATACAACCTTTTTCCGTTTGAATGGAACTTTTCCGCTCTTTTCTTCAGCTAGATTAGTCTGGTAACTCATCGATAAAAGCAAGCCAACACCAATCAAGTTACTGATAATAGCTGATCCCCCTTGAGAAATGAAAGGCAAAGGAATACCAGTCAAGGGAAGCAAGCCAGTAACAGCACCAATATTCTCAAAGATATGGAAGAGTAACATCATAATCAAACCTGTGGAAATATAGGTATAGAACTGGTTATTTGATTTAAGAGTAATCTTCAACATACGATAAATCAGCATGAGATAAAGGGCAATAACAAGGACAGAGCCAATAAAGCCAAAATCTTCTGCGATAACCGTGAAAATCATATCCGACTCCCGAACTGGAATAAGCAAATTAGAAGCATTAAAACCTTGACCAAATAAGCCACCGCTTCCAATGGCAATCTGTCCTTGAGCCTGCTGATAGGTCGTTGTTTGAGCAAAGTCAAATGGATTGAGCCAAGCCAAAATACGGTTGATTTGGTAGGTCGGCATTCCCAGTTGATGGAGAAAAGCCCGGCCGTCCTTGCTGATAAAAATAGCNAAGAAACCAGCAATTCCTGTTACAGCAGTCACAAATACTGGGATAATAATTTTCCAAGAAACCCCTGATAATAAAACGATTCCTGCGAAAATGGCTACAAAAACCAGAGCCGTCCCTAAGTCACTTTGAAGTGCTAAAAGAACTAAGACTGGAATGGTAAAGAGAATCATCCAGAAAATCAACAAGAAGTCCAGTGGAACTGTGCGTCTCCATTCCTTATGTTTTTTTGTAAACTGGACAATCACACGAGCTAGCATGAGAATGTAGGATATCTTCATAAACTCTGATGGTTGGAACAAGGTGATGCCATTTACTGAAATCCAGTTTTTAGCACCCGTGGATGCAACTAAGCTTGGATTATAAAAGACAATCGGCAAGACCATAAGTCCCAAGCCTAAAATATACAGAAAGGGGGTCACTTTCCAAAGAAATTCTGTATTAAAGAGCATGACGATAAAACCAATCACAAGCCCCAAGGCAATCCAGGCGACCTGCTGCCCTAAAATGGGCAGAATATTATTTGGATAATCATGACTAACAGCTATATAGATAGCCACCACGCCAATAACCAGTAGAAAAAACACTGGCAATAGCAAACTATAATCGACTCTAGAGTCGAGAGAACGTTTCATATGTACTAACCTTATACTTTCATACTATACTATTTATCAAAGTTCATTTAAAAATCTATCAATAGCCTCATTGACTTCAGATTGAGCGATCGTTATAACGCCCGCTTCTTTTGCTAGAGAAGTCACAATTTGCTTGCCGTATCGTTTTCCGACGATTCTCCTATCCAGAATGAGAGTTAAGGAACGTTGATGTTCGCGTCTCATACTTCTTCCCAAAGCCTGTTTTAAACGAATAATAGCCATTGGCAATTGATAATCATAAAAGGCATTTTTCCCTTCTTGAATTAGTTCCTGATTGATCTTTTTCGTCAAGGGCTCTTGAGGATTTTGGAAAGGAAGTCTTGGTACAACTTGAATTACAAAAGGATGACTTGAAAAATCAACTCCCTCCCAGAAACTTGCTGCACCAAGCAGGATTTGTTGTTCACCTTTTTCAAAACGTTTCTTCAGTTGATAAACATCGCCATTTTTATACTGGGCCAGATGGCTAACTGGAAGTAAATCCGATACTGCTAGAAGCATGTCTTTAGCAGTAAAGAGAACCAAAATCGGTTGTTGGAAAACTTGAACATCCATCAGCAAATCAGCTACCTCTTGGGCATAAACTTCTAAGGAGGTTTCTGTTACCAGGGAAAAATCTTTGACCAAGACCACTTCTTGATCCTGTTTTTTACCAGCTTCAATCTTAACAAATTTGGCTTCGGGATAACCTAAAAGGTCTGCCAAAGAAACCCTCTGACTAATCTCAAGAGTAGCCGACACTCCCAAGACTTGACATGAATCAGGCACTAAAGAGGATAGAAGAATACGACCTGATTTTGTAGAAGAAATCTGAATTTTCTTTTGACTCGTTTCAGTTGCTTCAAGCCAGTAATCACCTTCAGCCGTAAAATAGCGAACCAATTCCTCAAAGCCTTCTACTTCTAATTCTGAAAAATACTGGTTGAGATTGGCCAGAGAATCTAAGATATTTTTCCTAGATTTGCCAGACTGAAATTGCTCTATCAAATAGAGACACTCGAAGCGAATACTTTCTAGTATTCGTTGCTGAATCCTATTTTCTTCTCCTACCAAAGCCTTATCAACTAAATCAATAATAGACTGGATATCGTAGGTCTGTTGAAGCAGATTTTCTAGGGCCAACAAAATTTTTTGAACTTCATCAATAATCAATAAACGGTCGCTGACAAATTCAGGATTATCTTCAAGTCTGGTTACAAGATAGGCATGATTGGTCACTAAGAGCTTGCAAGTCTCTGCTCTTTCCTGACTACGTTTCCAGAAATCTTCTGTCACAAATAAACTTTTAGAAGATAACTTCCCATCATGACGAAGGTCTGACAGAAAATGTTGGTAACGGTAGAGTTGACCAATCTCATCCAAATCCCCGGTTTCTGTCTCTGTCAGCCAAACCAAGAGTTGCATTTTAAAGCGTCTAAATAAGCGATTTTCATCATTTTCCTGCAAGGAACGATAAAAGGCATCCAACTTCAGGTAATTTTGTGGCCCCTTTAAAGAATGAATATCTGTATGGAATACTTCCTTGAGACGTTTACCTTCTTCTTCCATGATTTGATTTTGAAGAATCTTTGTCGGAACGCTAAGGACAATCTGACGATTTTCCACTTGGGACAAAGCAGGTAAGAGATATCCATAGGTTTTCCCAATCCCAGTCGGAGCTTGAATTAATGAGACAGGCTCATCTTTCAATAGCAAGCCAACCTCTTTAGCAAAACTTTCTTGTCGTTCCCTCACTTCAAGGTTCAACAAAGAAATATTTTTAGAAAAATCTTGGGATAGTTTTCGTGGCTCCAGGGGAGCTCCAGTTTTCTTGAAATACAGTCCTTGAACTTCGACCAAGTCTAGAGAACTCAGGATAGATTGGCTGCGATAAATTTCTTCAATAACCAGGTAGGACTCATATAAGAGGGCGTCAGCCATTTCCAGCAGGCGTTCCAAGAGACCTTTAGGAAGCTGTGCCACCTTTTCTCGTAGAAAAAGGAGTAATTCCGCAGTAGCTTGGGCATCTGAAAGGGCTGTGTGAGCGTGTTTTAGAGGAATTCCTAATTCTCGACACAATATCGGCAAACTATATTTTTCCAGTTTAGGGAAAAAGACCTGAGCCAATTCGACCGTGTCAACACGAGGATTTCTTAGTTCATAGCCTTCAAAAAATAAATTTTCCGCCAAGAGATTGGCATCAAACTGAACATTATGGGCTACAAAAATCCCATCCTCCACCAAGTCAAAGATTTTTCTAGCAACTTGCGAAAAATCAGGTGCTTGCGCCAGACGTTGGTCTGTCAATCCTGTCAGTTCTTTTATATGAGCATCCAAGGGTTCATGTGGATTGACATCTGTCGTATAGTGATCGACGATTTTTCCATCCTCAATCACAACAATTCCCACTTGGATAATTTTAGCCTTACTACCTGTGCTAGTTGCCTCTAAATCCACCACAACATAGCGATTACCAATCGTTTTCATTATAAAAAATTATACCAAAAAAAGGGCCATTTGGCACCTGCAAACATGGGATAATTTTCAAACTCAAGAAGATTACTTGTCTATAAAATCCCATCAAATAGAGCATCCTAGCCTACTAATTCTTTGAAAACATTGGAGAATAAGAAAAATTGAGAGAAGAAATGTTTGCATCTTCCTTCTCTCAACGAATCATTTACTTTATTTAACCATGTCAGGATCGTAGTCATAAAATCCTGTATCAAGGAAACGGTTTTTAGGGTGTAACTTGCGTACTTCCTCATCCAGCAAGAAAGCTTGGTCATGGCTAAAGTTACCCTCTTGAATCGAGCTACGCGCTTGGATAAAGAGTTTTGCAATCTCAACAAAGTTCTGACCTGGAGTGTAGAGCCCTTCTAGTTTCCAGTGAGTGAAACCATGCTCCACCAATTCTGTCAATTTGGTCATCAAATCAAGGTCATTGTTGGCAAAGATGTGGGTACCATGATTGTCTTCAAAAATGGAATAATGGCTCTCAGGGTCACTTGGCTCAGCCAAGAAGAGGTCACGCTTGCGCGTCTTTTCATCATCGATGTGCGTAAAGTTATAGTAGTTTTGCAAGAGCGGACGTTTAGAATGGTGAATAACGCTAGCTCCGTAAACCAAAACTTCAGCAGGAATTTCCAAAATCTCTGGCATTTTGAAAAGTTCAGCTGATGGAATTTCACGCGCCAAAACAGCCTCAGATGCGCCAGCCTTTTGTCCCCAGAAGTTGATCTGACGACTGCTTGTCACCATAGTTGAGGCATCGTAGATGGTTTTAAAGGAATAACCATCGCGATTGACCACATAAAAGACACCTGCATCCCCAATTGTAATGTAATCTGTCTTAATTTCTTCCAAGAAATCGAGGAAGGGCTTGATACGATCCATCATATCTTGGTGCATGAGGGCATTGACTGCAACGATCAATTCCTTACCAGCATCATGAACCAGCTTAGCGATTTCACGCAATTGGTCATGACTAAAGGTCGTTGGCAGACGAAGGCCAAAATCTTTCTCACCGACATAGATACGGTCTACGCCAGCTTCGAGTAGTTGTTCAACTTGTTCAATACTTTCAGCAGTTGCTGTAATGATAATCTTTTCCATAAGGAAAATTATACCACATTTCTGGAAAATCAGCCATTCTTTAAAAATGAAAAGGGACTTTATTCTTATTGTAACCTTTCTGTAATAATTCTCTGCTGAAAAAATGATAAAATAGGTATGTACTGTTAAGGAGAGAATAATGCCCGTAAGAAAATTACAATCCTATGAGGTAGACTATCAAGAAGAATTAAGCCAGCAGGTTCCTCGATATCAAGATTATACACCTGAAGCGCAATCTGATGCCAATCTCAAGGAAATCCTATTTTTTGTTAATATCGCTGTTTTTTGTATCTGTATTGCTATCTTTAGTTTTATCTTTTTAGCATTAAAATTATCAACTGCTCTTGCATTTGTTGCAGCAATCGGATCTAGCTTACTTGTTTTAAAAGTTCAACGATCTATTATCAAACGAAAACGTAGAAGATAAATCCAAAATATCGCCCCATCCGGAGCGATATTTTTATTTTTTCTTTTTAGATGGTGTGTGGATGGCAATCTTCACTTCAAAGATTGTTCCCTTGGGTTTATTATCTTTAACAGTAATGGTTCCTTTTAGGGCATCTACAATTTGCTTAGCTAGGGATAATCCTAAACCAAAACCACCTTTTTGACGGGTTCTAGCCTTATCTACTCGATAAAAACGATCAAAAATTTTCTTCTTATCTTCTGCTGAAATACCGACTCCATTATCAGAAACCAGTAAATACAGATTGCGATCAGTCGCCGAGATAAGAAAATCAATTTCACCATCCTCCTCAGTATATTTGATAGCATTATCAAATAGGATAGTCATCAGTTGTTTTAGTAAAAGTTGATCTGTGACAATCGTTCGATGGATGCGATTTTCAAAACGGAAGACACGGTCATTTTCAGAAGCAATCATCTCATAGTTTGTGAAAGTCGTATTGAAAAAACTAGTTGGAACTTCTGCAAATTCCGGCTTAATACCATCATCTCTACGAGCTAAGTTCAGCAAGTTTGTCGTCAAAAACCGCATATTTCGGACTTCTTCCAAACTCGATGCAATGCTTTCGCTCACATCCATAATGGTAGCTTCTGGCTTACGGAAAAGGGTCTCTAAACGATTTTGTAAAACAGCAAGTGGAGTTCGTAACTCATGACTGGCATTTTCCACAAAGGACTGTTGCTTCTGCATGCTCTCAAGCAGAGGACGAACACTGACTCGAGCTAGATAGAGACTGGCAAGTAAAGACAAAATCCAGAAACTAGCCATCACAACCACAATCAATTGTTCATGCTTTTGACTTGCTTGTTCCAACTGACTGGTATTAATCAAGACAGCCGCATACTTGATATTGGTTGAAACCGAACTGATATTGGTTTCCATCAAAATCATGCGATAGATTTCTTCTTGTCCATAGCTATTAAAAACCTGAATCTGGTAGATATGGCCTAGTTCTTTCTTTTCTAACTTAATCTTATCCAATCCCAAAAATCGATTTCCAGAAAGGAGCTGGGTAAAATTCTTATCAAAAAGAATAACCTCCGTATTGGAACTGACATTGGGTTTTATCTCAGTCTTGCTAGTATCTGTAGCGGCATTCTCTAAATCTTTAATCTCTTCTGTTGCCCTATTTACAGCAAGCTGAATAACTGCTTGAGGATTTTCACTTAGTCCATGAAGCTTATCATCCACCGAAGTATAGAGACTCGAATGCATGACCTGTAAAATAATTAAGGTCATGGTAGAGAAAATCAGAGTGAAGACACCAAAGTTGCGGATAAAATAACTAAAGTCATCCGCATACCATGTTTTTTTTAGTTTACTGAACATCTTTTAAAATATACCCAACACTGCGCAAGGTTTGTAAATTCTCTGCAAAAGTGGTTCCTTTTAATTTCTTACGGACTTTTGAAACGTAAACTTCGACAACTGAAATCGTTGTGTCACTATCAAATCCCCATAGACGATCAAAAATCTGAGTTTTCGGCAAAATAACATTTTGATTTTGAAGGAAATAAACTAATAAATCAAACTCTTTCCCCAGCAATTCGACAGGAGTATCTTCGACTTTAACGGTATTGGTTGACAAATTAACTACAATATTTCCATAAGTCAAGGTATTTTCATTAAACTTACCTGAACGTTTGAGAAGGGCTTGAATCCGCATTTTGAGTTCTTCTAGGTAGAAAGGTTTAGTCAGATAATCATCTGCTCCCAATTCAAATCCATGTCCCTTGTCATCCAAACTTTCCTTGGCAGTCATGATCAGAACTGGTGTCGTAATTCCTTTTTCACGCAATTCTTTCAAGACTTGGAAGCCATTTTTTTCTGGCAACATCAAATCGAGCAAAATCAAGTCATAGACGCCACTTTCAGCTTCGTAGAGACCTTCTTCCCCATCAAATACCTGCATGACATCCGCAAAATCGTCTAAAAAGTCAAATACTGAATTTGACAGGCCTAGGTCATCCTCAACCAATAAGATTTTTATCATGAGAAACTCCTCCTTATTAAAACCATTATACCAAATTTGCCTTAAAAAAAACTCAACTCTCTACATTTTACATGAGAAAGCTGAGTTTTCTTTTTATTTTAGGCTTATTTATGCGTTTCCGTATTGAAGAACGACTGCTTCCACTGCAGCTTTTTCACGGTTAATCAAGTCAACACGCGCTGCAATTTCCTTGATTCCCATACCGATGTTACGACTAAGAGCAAGGTCAGAAAGTTGTGGTTCAAAGAATTCCTTGTACTCTGCCAAACGTTGCTGAGTCTTAAATACGTGTGCAGGAAGGATAACAAAGCTATCAAAGCTCATATCTCCACCAAGAGCTGCCTTAATCCAAGCCCAGTTTTCACGAGCCCAAGACCAAGCTGTTTCCTGAGTTGCTTGATGGTTTAGGAACTGGAAGTACCAAGCAGACAAGTCTTGTGGCTTGACCACAAATTTGTCCTTCCAAGCAGCAATCAAGGTTTGGATATTGTCCGCATCTGTACTGTAGGCAAGAGCTGCTGCCAACTGGCGTTTAAAGACAGCATCTGTTGCATGCGTATAAGTATCAAGATAAAGTGCTAACAAGTCTTTAGTCTCATGATGTTTCATCTCATTGATCAGAACTTGTGAACGAATAGCTGCTGGAAGTCCTGCAAGATTCTCCTTGTGAGTCGCGAAGATTTGGCTAGCGGCTTGACTAGCTTCTGCATCATTTGAGCGAATCATCATAGAAACAGCCAGTTGACGAACCAATTCATCCTCATCTGATTCACCATCTTTAGCTTCAAAACCAAGACGGTCATAGTTGTGACGAGCCAATTTAGCAACCAGACTGTTAAAGGCTTTCTCAGCTTCTGTACCTTCATCGATAAAGCGCTCAAGGGCAGAAATTACTTGAGAAACAGCTGAAACGACAAGGTAAGATTCTTCCTTAGCAAGTTTATCAAGGACTGGAAGCAAGTCTGCATAAGAAATGTGCCCTGCTTCAGCAAGCAAGCGACGTTCTTGGACGATTTGCAGTTTACTTGTATTATCAAGCTCAACTAGGTCAGCAAGAACTGCATCCAACAAGTCTCCTTGATAGTCTGTAATGTAGTGGGCTGTATTTTCAGTGTTGAGACGAAGTGCTGTTTTGTTTTCTGCAAGAAGAGCTGCGTAGCCTGGAATTTCGATGCTTTCAGTTTCAAGTGTATCAGGCAAGCCTTTCCAGTTGCTGTTTAGTGGCACAACCCAGAGACGGTTCTTGTCTTCGTTCTCACCGATGAAGAATTGTTTTTGTGAAATCTTCAAGACATCATTTTCAACTTTGACAGTGAGAACTGGATAACCAGGTTGTTCCAACCAAGAATCCATGAAGTCTGCGACATCACGTCCAGACGCTTGACCAAGAGCATCCCAAAGGTCACGACCAATGGTATTGCTGTATTGATGTTTTTCAAAGTAGGCATGCAAACCTTTGGCAAAATCGGCATCACCTAGCCAACGACGAAGCATGTGCATGAGGCGACTTCCTTTGGCATAGACGATAGCTCCGTCAAAGAGCGTATTGATTTCATCTGGATGTTTAACTTCGACGTGAACAGACTGAACACCATCAGTCGCATCACGTTTCAAGGCAGACGGAACACCACCTGTTTGGAAATCTTCAAAGATATTCCAGCTTGGTTCAATAGCATCCACACAGACGTACTCCATCATGTTAGCAAAGCTTTCATTGAGCCAAAGGTCATCCCACCATTTCATAGTTACGAGATTACCAAACCATTGGTGAGCCAATTCATGGGCCACAACAAGGGCAACTTGTTGACGGCTGGCAAAGGTAGAGTTCTCATCCACAACCAAGTAAACTTCACGGTAGGTCACAAGACCCCAGTTTTCCATAGCTCCAGCTGAGAAGTCAGGAAGGGCGATGTGGAGAGATTGAGGGATCGGGTACTTAACTCCATAGTAATCTTCGTAAAACTCGATAGAGCGAACAGCGATATCCAGTGAGAAATCAAGGTTTGATAGTGGATGAGCTTTGGTTGAATAAACACCTACGAGGGTACCGTTTTTAGTTTTAGCCGTCACACCTTGCAAATTACCCGCAACAAAGGCTAACAAGTAAGAAGACATGCGAGGTGTTGTCTCAAACTTCCAGATACCTGTTTCCTTACGTTTTTCAACATCGATTTCTGGCATGTTAGACAAGGCCAATTCACCTTCTGCTTGGTCAAAACGTAGAGAGAGGTCAAAAGTTGCTTTGGCTTCTGGCTCATCCACACATGGGAAGGCTTCGCGCGCAAAATGGCTCTCGAACTGAGTAGACAAGACTTCCTTCTTGACTCCGTCAACTGTGTAATAAGAAGGGTAAATCCCAGTCATGTTATCCGTGATTTTTCCTGAAAAGGCAATAACCAAGTCAACTTGACCAGCCTCAGCCAATTCGATATGAAGGGCTTCATTTTCATGGTCAACTGTAAATGGACGAGCTTGACCTGCAACTTCTACAGAAGCGATTTCCAAGTCTTTTTGATGAAGGGAAATGCTGTCACTCTGTGCTTGCCCAGTGATGGTCACTTTCCCTGAAAACGTCTTGGTCTCACGACTCAAGTCTAAAAATAAATTATAATGTTCAGGAACAAATTGCTTAATAAAATGTTCAACTGCTTGCATAATTTTCTCCTATTCTAAGTTTAAGAGCTGCTGCTCTTCTTCAAACAAACTTATTATATCATGTTTTGCTGGAGAAAAAAGGATTGGACGGCGATTTCCAAAACTTTCTTCCTTCTAATAGTCTACAGTGGGTAGACCTTGCGAAATTCTTCTAAAACAACCTTGCTTTCAGGTGTAAAAGTCAGTCCTGCTTCTCTCAGCCACTCGGCGAAACAATCCTCATGAACCTGACGCCAATAGGCTAGGGATTTGTCACCTTCCCCTTCCTTAAAGGCATGTTGCGCAGAAACTTGATTGAAGGGCTGGACAGAAACCTTTGTAATTTCAACAATACAGACAGCCTGATTTTGACTATCTAAAATGACATCAAAAGTTCCTTCTTGAGGAAGAGACTCGGCTTCTAGTGCATAGAGGTCGTAGGCTGATGCTGTTGCAGTCTTTTCGCCTCTTAACACCAAATCTGCTAAAAGGTCTGGTTCCACTCCAAAAGCCCAAGCATCGATTTCATCTCCTATAGAGGGGTTGATTTTCTTATATGCATTCCACATTTCTTGCGGTGTCATGGGTGCTCCTTTGTAATTTTTTACTTACTTCTTTTACACGTTTAAGGTGGTCTGGATGGTCAATCTCTAAATTAAAAATCTCTGGAATAGAACTGTAGTGAATAATGCACTTGATACCCAACTGATTCATTTTTTGTACGAAAGAATCATTCAGATAACCTGCTACAGCAAAGTCAATCTTTTTCCTCCTTGCTTTATCCTGCATATCTCTAAGCATATCTAACATTATTGGACTTTCCATATCATGCCATTGACTGTTTCTCACAGTCGCAAAAACAAAAGAAGTTAAATCATTCATTCCAACTACAATCTTTGAAATACTAGTTTCCAGTATCCTGTCCAAGTCAAAATAAGCTGACGGTAATTCAACCATTGTGCCGATTTTCCCAGTAAAACCATGCTTACGCAATACTGTAATAGCTTGGTTTAATTGGTCAGCATCATTGACAAAAGGAAAGATAACAGATAGATTGGGATTGTTTTGATAAACTTCTGTAACGACATATGCTTCAGCCTGAAATTCATCCAGACACGCCAGCAAACGCCTAGTTCCTCTATATCCAAACAAAGGATGACGTTCGTCAAAATGCTGTTTAGTTCCCTCTAGACAATTAGCTTCTGTATTCGTTAATTCAGTAAAACGATACCAAACTTCTTGATCTGAGTACAGGGAGCAGATAGTCTCTAGATAATCTTTTACAAATTGCTGACAACTTGCTAATATGATGTTTTGATTAAGCTCTCTCAACAAATATTCCCCACGAATCATGCCAACATGATGAAATAGTTGTGGGTAAACTTTTTCATCAAGTTTTTCGCCACTAAGAGCAAGTTGGTTTTTCATGTCCATTCACCTTCCAATTCATGTAAGAAGTCTTGTCCAGTTCTGGAAATCCTAATAATTCAGACTTAACCTTCAAGACTAATGGCGATGCATTTTCTTCTGTGATCTCTTGAATATCCATCCAACTCCTCCTATTTCAAAGACCAGCCACCGTCTACTGTAAGGATTTGTCCTTGCATGGCGCTTGCTTTTCTACTTGCTAAGAAAAGACTGATCTCTGCTACTTCCTCTGGCTCAATCCAGCGTTTGATTGGGGTTTCACTAGCCACCCAGTCCGCTAAACCACCTGGTTCAAAGTCGGTAGCGGTCATAGCTGTCTTGACTGCTCCTGGAGCGATACCAAAGACCTGAATCCCAGCTTCAGCATAATCTAGAGCCAACTGCTTGGTAAATCCAGCCAAGGCATGCTTAGATGAAGTATAGGCGTGACCACCTCCACCTGCTAGGCTAGAAGCAATAGAGCACATATTGATAATGGAGCCTTTTTTATTCTCTAGCATTTGTGTCAAATAATGCCGAGTCAACTCTACTGGAGTAACGTAGTTGATTTCAAAAATCTCTTGAATTTCCTGCGCTGATTGTTCCAATAGGGGTTTATAATCATCCAACACTCCAGCAGTATTGCACAAAACATCCACCTGAGGACACCAGTCAAAAATAGGTTCCAAGTCCAAGGTCAAATCTCTCTGTAAAAAGTGAAAATCACCCTCTAAGAGTGGATTTTCACCTTGGTCAACTCCATAAACTTGAAAGTCATTCTCTAAAAAGAGGCGAGCTTGAGCTAGGCCAATCCCTGAACTTACTCCCGTAATCAATACACGTCTAGTCATGCACTTCTACCCAATCCGTCGCCAAAACATCACAAGGTGTCGGACTCCACATGGAAAAACCTTCTCCCTCCCCAGAAACGTTGATTAGGAAATAAGGTGTCACTTCAAGTGCAACCCCATTTTGCTCGATAGTGTCAAAAAGTTGGACATAGTTTTCAGCACCTCCCCAACCAGTTCGCACATATTTTTTCTTATCCTTTAACCCAGGTAGAATTTCTTCAAATGTCATGTTTTTCTCCTTTAATTCTAAATTCTTCATTTAATTATAACAAAAAACCGCTTTACACGGCTTTTTGACTGTGATTTATTTACATCTGCTTCTACTTACGGCAAATTATTCCCTGCAGCAAGATAAACTTCATACCATTCTTTTCTTGTTAAGCTAAAGTTTGCCGCTTGGCTAACTTCTCTCAAGTGCTTAGGATTTGTTGTACCTACGACTGCCTGCATTTTTGCTGGATAACGCAATATCCAAGAAATGGCAATAGTTGAAGAGGTTACTCCATATTTAATAGCTAAACGATCAAGTACTTGATTTAAAGCTTGAAATTTCTCATTTCCAACAAAATTCCCTTTAAAATACCCGAATTGTAAGACAGACCATGCTTGAATGACCACATCGTGTAATTTGCAATATTCAAAAATGCTGCCATCTCGCATAGCTGCTTGACTATCTTCCATATTAACATGAAAACCTGATTCGAATCCTGGTGTAAAAGCCGCACTCAATTGTAGCTGATTAACAGCTAACGGCTGCTTGACATCTTTTTTAAGCAACTCCATCATCATAGGATTTTGATTAGAAACTCCAAAATTTCGAACCTTACCTTGTTTATAAAGGAGATCAAAGGCTTCTGCTACTTGGTCAGATTCCATCAAAGCATCTGGTCGATGAAGGAGCAAGCTATCTAGATGATCTATCTTCAATCTTTGCAAAATACCGTCTACTGATTTTATAATATAGTCCTTAGAAAAATCAAAATAGGTAAATTCTTCAATGCGAATGCCACATTTGGACTGAATCCACATCTCTTCTCTTAAATCTGGACGATTTTTTAGGACAAGACCTAACAGTTCTTCACAACGACCACGACCATAAATATCAGCTAAGTCAAAAGCATTGATTCCAACAGACAGTGCTGTTTCTACAAGCTCTTCAACTTCTTTTACAGACTTATCTTCTATTCTCATCATTCCGAGAACAATTTCTGATAATTCTTTGTCATCTTGACCAATAGTTATGTATCTCATCAAATTTGTCTCCTTTAATTTCTAACATTCTTCCCTTCATTATAACAAAAAACCGCTTTGCAACGGCTTTTTGACTATATTTCACTCCATTTTATCTTCTTAAACCCACGGAACAAGAGAAAAATACCAATAAAAAGAACAGCTAAAGGAATGAATTTTGTAAGGAAAACATTTGAAATTCCCATCCACTCATAGTAACGAAGCAGAGAACCTACCACAAGATGGGCAACAATCATACTGACAAAGGGACGAAAGACCGCTTCTTTCCAATTCCAAATACTGATGACTAGAGAAAGCGTAAAAACAAGGAAACTATCCCAGGGAGCAGGAAGATAAAAGGCTCCTTCTTGTATGAAACTTCCCATTCCTACATATCCTAGAACGACTAGCAGAACAAGAATTCCAACGACAATATAAGTTCCAATTTTCATCTTAGGAGAATCTTGGACTAGCCCCCAACGTAAGATTGTGGCCACAAGTCCAAATCCAATCAGAAAAAGAAGAAGTTGCCCTAAAAATGTGAGCAAATTGACTGTTAAGAGAGAACCTTTAGAAAAATCACTTAGTAGTTGATAATAACGTAATACCGCTAGGACAAGAATTGGCGTCAAAAGGGACTCCTTGATAGAACTGCGAGGTGCTTCCTTGAGCATCTCTTTCATTATTTTTTTAGGATTCTTACCTAGATAATCCTCTGCACTCATGCCATCTCGTTCTGCTTCTGAGAAATCTAGCATCATCAAATAGATCTGCTCTCTGAGGTAGTCCTCATCATAGAGAAATCCAGCAAGATTAAAACTATCCCACAGTTCCTCAAAATACTGCTGATTGTCCTCAGAAAACTGATGCAACAAAGCGCTTGTTTCTTCATAATATTTCATTTTCGTCATGGTTTACCCTCCATTCTTAATTCCTTCTACTTTTTGACTCAAATCGTCCCATTGTTGCCAAAAGACCGAAACACGCTCTTCTCCTTCTTTCGTTAACGAAAAATACTTCCGATCTGGACCATCTGGCGACGGGCGCATATCGCCTCTTATCCATTGATTTTTTTCTAACTTTTGCAACAAAGGATAAATAGTTCCTGGAACTATAGTGTCAAATCCAGCCTCTCGTAGAGTCTGAACCAACTCATAACCATACCGCTCTTTTTGACCAATCATATCCAAGACACAACCTTCAAGAACACCTTTTAATAGTTGAGTTTCTTTCATCCCTTCTCCCTTCTAATCTATTTGGTAATACCTACTAGTGACTTCATCTATAATATACCACTTTCACACTAGTTTGTAAAGCATAATAGTTAAATAAAAAACAGAACTAGCATGAACTAGTCCTGTATACTTTTACCCAATCACACTTCCATTCGGTACAGCTGAATCAACTGTGAGAAGGGTTAATTTTCCATCATGTTCAGCTGATAGGATCATACCTTGACTGACATATTTCTTCATCATCTTACGAGGTTTGAGATTGGCAACGATTTGAACTTTCTTGCCGACCAATTCTTGTTCGTTTGGATAGTATTTTGCAATTCCTGAAAGAATTTGACGATCTTCTCCATCACCAGCATCTAAGCGGAATTGAAGCAACTTATCAGAACCTTCTACTTTAGAAACTTCTTTGACTTCTGCGACACGGATTTCAACCTTGTCAAAGTCTTCAAACTTGATTTCTTCCTTGTTTAGTTTGAGTTCGACTTCATCTGGATTCCATTCTTTTTCAACAGCTGGCTTGTTACCTTCCATTTGTTCTTTGATATAGGCGATTTCTTCTTCCATATCCAGACGTGGGAAGATTGGAGTTCCTTTGGCAACTACAGTCACATCTGCTGGGAAGTCAGCCAAGCTCAAGTTCTCAAGGCTAGAAACTTCTTCCAAACCAAGTTGAGTCAAGACTGCGCGACTGGTTTCCATCATAAACGGTTCAACCAAATGAGCGACAACACGAAGGCTAGCTGCCAAGTGGCTCATAACACTTGCTAATTGGTTACGGAGAGCTTCATCCTTAGCCAAGACCCATGGAGCTGTCTCGTCGATGTATTTGTTAGTACGAGAGATAAGAGTCCAGACTGCTTCAAGAGCACGTGGATAGTCAACTGCTTCCATGTGTGTATGGTAATCAGCGATAGATTCAGCAGCTACTTGAGCAAGAGCATTATCAAACTCTGTTACACCTTCTACATAGGCAGGGATTTGTCCATCAAAGTATTTGTTAATCATAGAAACCGTACGATTAAGGAGATTTCCAAGGTCATTGGCTAATTCATAATTGATACGGCCGACATAGTCTTCAGGAGTGAAGGTTCCGTCTGAACCAACTGGAAGGCTACGCATGAGATAGTAACGAAGTGGATCTAGTCCATAACGCTCTACCAACATTTCAGGGTAAACAACATTTCCTTTAGACTTAGACATTTTGCCGTCTTTCATGACGAACCAACCGTGAGCAATCAAACGATCTGGCAATTTGATATCCAACATCATAAGAAGGATTGGCCAGTAGATTGAGTGGAAACGAAGGATGTCTTTTCCTACCATGTGGAAGACTGTTCCATTCCAGAATTTGTCAAAGTTACCATGTTCATCTTGACCGTATCCAAGCGCTGTCGCATAGTTAAGAAGGGCATCAATCCAAACATAGACAACGTGTTTTGGATTAGATGGCACTGGCACACCCCATGTAAAGGTTGTACGAGAAACCGCCAAATCCTCTAAACCTGGCTCGATAAAGTTGCGAAGCATTTCATTCAGACGACCATCTGGAGTGATAAATTCAGGATGAGCTTTGAAAAATTCTACTAGACGGTCTTGGTACTTGCTAAGACGAAGGAAATAAGACTCTTCAGATACCCATTCCACTTCGTGACCTGATGGAGCGATACCACCAGTCACATTTCCAGCTTCATCACGGAATACTTCTGCAAGCTGGCTTTCTGTAAAGAATTCCTCATCTGATACTGAATACCAACCAGAGTATTCACCTAAGTAAATATCATCTTGAGCCAGCAAGCGTTCAAAGACTTGTGCGACAACTTTTTCATGGTAGTCATCAGTTGTACGGATAAATTTATCGTATGAGATATCTAGTAATTGCCAGAGTTCTTTGACTCCAACTGCCATCCCATCAACATAAGCTTGAGGTGTAATGCCAGCTTCTTCTGCTTTCTGCTGGATTTTCTGACCGTGCTCATCAAGACCTGTCAGATAAAAGACATCGTAGCCCATCAGGCGTTTGTAACGTGCTAGGACATCACAGGCAATGGTTGTGTAGGCAGAACCGATATGAAGTTTCCCAGATGGATAGTAAATCGGCGTTGTAATATAAAAATTCTTTTCAGACATAATTTTTCCTTTCCAGGCAAATGAAACCTGTTTTTCTAACACTTCATTATATCACATTTTTAAGGATTTTCGATAGGGAAATCTATACAAAAACAAGATAGACAAGCGTCTATCTTGTTTATCTTATTCATAACGAAGAGCTTCGATTGGATCGAGCTTAGAGGCTTTGTTTGCTGGTAGAACACCGAATATCATACCGATACCTGCTGAGACCGCTAAACTAAAGAGAGCTATTGGGATGGATACTCCAACTTCAATTCCTGCAATCAAGTTTTGAAGAAGAACCCCTGCAAGCATGGTCATTCCTGCAGCAAGTACAAGACCAATGAAACCACCTAATAAGGTTAAAATCATGGATTCAATCAAGAACTGAACTAGGATATTACCCCGAGTTGCTCCTAGTGCTTTCCGTAAACCAATCTCACGGGTACGCTCTGTCACAGAAACAAGCATAATGTTCATAACACCAGTACCACCAACAAAGAGGGAAATTCCTGCAATGGCACTAATAATCGTAGTTATAAAACCGAACATTTGTTGTACTTCTTGGAAGGCTGCAGTCGCATCTGACACCTGATACTCCCCTTGCTGAAGACCAGCAATCTCGGTCAATTTTCTAGCTAATTCTGGTCCCACTGTTGGTGTCAAACTGGTATCATTGACACGGAATACAATATCAGAAATTTCATCCATATTGAAGTTGTTGGCAAGAGAAATATTAGTCGTAATTGGAAGTCCACCAATACCAAAAGTCTTGGCAGTCTTGGCCTCATCGCTGGTATAGACACCAATGACACGATAGCTAAAGCCACCAACATCTATAACCTGGTTAACAGCTTCTTGAGCAGATCCAAACAGGCTATTAGCAAGTTCTTGGTCTAGTAAAATGACACTGGCCACATCTTTATAATCCTGAGCTATGAGACTTCGTCCTGCAACAATTTCATTTTCAACTGCCTTCATGTAGGTAATATTCCCACCTGTCAAGCTAGCGCGCTCCACTTTTTTATCTTTATAAGACAGGGTGGTATTGGTCGAGTTGGTTACATAGTAACTGTCCACACCCTTAAGTTTAGCAGCCTCCTTGACCCAAGCTTCTTGTGGTTTTGGTGGTTCCACAGGAACTTCCTCTTCTTTCCCAGAAACTGTCAATGCTGATTGCTTTTGGGTAAAAGAACCGTCTTTACTTTTAATAGGCGAAAAAAAGACATGGATATTCTTCTGTGACTTGGTCATATTTTTATTAACCTGACGAGACATGGAATCTCCCAGAGCCATAATCACAACAACAGATGAAACACCAATGATAATCCCAATCATAGTAAGAAAAGAGCGCATCTTATGGGCCATGATAGATGAAAAGGCAAATTTCAGATTCTGCATCTTAGTTTTCCTCCTTTTCTAACTGCGCACTATCAGATGAAATAACTCCATCTCGAATGACAATCTGGCGTTTGGCATAAGCAGCGATCTCAGGCTCATGCGTTACCATGATAATGGTTTTTCCTTCTTTATTTAGTTCAACCAATAGTTGCATGATTTGATTACCTGTTTTGGTATCCAAGGCTCCTGTCGGTTCGTCCGCTAGGATAATAGAAGGATTGTTTACCAAGGCACGCGCGATAGCTACACGTTGCTTTTGACCACCAGATAATTCTGAAGGTAAATGGTGACTACGCTCAGTCAATTCAACCTTATCTAGATATTCCTCAGCTAACTTGCGCCGTTTTGAAGCCGAAACTCCCGCGTAAATCAAGGGCAATTCTACGTTTTGCAGAGCATTAAGTTTGGATAGAAGAAAGAACTGCTGAAAGACAAAACCGATTTGTTGGTTACGGACCTTGGCTAGTTGTTTTTCACCAAGTCCAGCCACTTCTTGGCCTTCAAGATAATATTCTCCACTGGTTGGTGTATCCAACATACCAATCGTATTCATGAGAGTAGACTTACCTGAACCAGATGGTCCCATGATGGCAACAAATTCACCCTCATTCACTTCTAGGTTGATATTTTTGAGAACCTGCAGTTCTTGGTCACCATTACGGTAGCTTCTGCAGATATTTTTTAGACTAATTAGTTTCTTCATCAGCCTTCACCTCTTTTCCTTCCTCTAGAGAAGACGTTGGGTTACTGATGACCTTGACTCCATTTGTCAGACCTGAAGTGATTTCTTGGTTGTCTGCATCAGCATTGCCCAAACCAACTTCCACTTTCTTGGCCTTTTTCTGCTCGTCAAGCACCCAGACATAGTTCTTATCATTTTCAGTCACAACACTTGTTAGAGGAACCAAAATGGCTTTACTCTTATTCTTGACCTCAACACTTACTGAGAATCCTTGTTTCAAATCACCGATTTCACTTGTAACATCGATGGTATATGGATATTTAGAACCAGAAGTACCACCTGCTGCGGCAGTAGCTGTACTTGCTGCTTCGCCATTACTTTTAGGATAGTCAGAAATGTAGCTAATCTTACCAGTCCAGCTCTTATCTTGGTAAACTTTAGAAGTAAAGGTTACTTCTTGTCCTACAGAGAGGTTGGCAAGGTTATATTCAGATAGTTCCCCCTTAACTTGCAAATTTTCATTGCTAACGACATGAACTACCACCTGGCTAGCTCCAGTTGGAGATTTAGAAACATTACGGTTGACTTCGACCACAGTTCCCTCTAAGGTACTGAGAACCGTCATGGCATCCAACTGACTTTGAGCCTTACTTAATTGTGCTGCTGCATCTGCACGAGCATCACGAGCATCACCTAGTTGTGCATCAATAGATGACACTGCATTTCCTGAGACTGGAGCTGGAGTTTGCCCTGCAGCTCCTTCGCCTCCTGCTGGCGTTGGCAACTGTGGAGCCGGAGCTGAAGCAGCTTCATTTCGTGCTTGATTGAGTTCATTGATATGACGATCTGCCTTAGCTACTGCTCGGCTAGCTGAATCATAGGCCGCCTGGGCTTCTGAACTACTGTACTTGACTAAAGCCTGTCCTTCGCTGACCTTATCACCCACAGAAACAAGGATTTCATCTAAATCTCCCTTACTAGCATCAAAATAAACATATTGTTCATTTTTTGCTGTTACTGTCCCTGACAATAAAACAGAGGATGCGACGCTTCCTTCCTTGGCAACAACAAGATGAGTAGGCTCATCTTTTACCGTGGTCTGAGATGGTTGTCTAAAGAGCAAAATCCCCCCAGCACCTAATACAACTACACTGGCAGCACCGATTGCTGCATACAATTGCCACTTTTTAGCTTTACGATTCTTCTTCATAATGAAACTCCTTTTTAATTTAAAGTACTTAACAATATTATATAAAAATTAGCAAATATAAACAATAACAGTTCAGAACGAAATAATGACATTTCGGGATTTGATTATTGTTCGGAATCTATTTTTTACTACCATTGTACTAGTTATATAATACACTTTATTTTTCCTTTTTGCAAGCCTTTTCTTTAATTTTTTTGAACGTAGCAGATTTTTGCAATCAAATCAAAAAAAAGATAGAATATGACTATCAAAAAATGACACTCTACTATTTAAAAGAGTATAAAGGAGTTTTCAATGAGAGAATATGATATCATTGCTATCGGTGGTGGTAGCGGAGGAATTGCTACCATGAACCGTGCTGGTGAACACGGAGCCAAAGCGGCCGTTATTGAGGAAAAGAAATTAGGTGGAACTTGCGTCAATGTCGGTTGTGTTCCTAAAAAAATCATGTGGTACGGGGCACAAATCGCTGAGACTTTCCATCAATTTGGAGAAGACTACGGCTTTAAGACTACTGATCTTAACTTTGACTTTGCAACCCTACGTCGTAATCGTGAAGCCTATATCGATCGCGCTCGTTCTTCTTATGATGGCAGTTTTAAACGCAACGGAGTAGACTTGATTGAAGGTCATGCTGAATTTGTAGATTCTCATACTGTCAGCGTAAATGGTGAACTGATTCGTGCTAAACATATCGTGATTACTACTGGTGCCCATCCAAGTATTCCAAATATTCCTGGTGCTGAACTAGGTGGCTCTTCTGATGATGTATTTGCCTGGGAAGAATTGCCAGAGTCAGTTGCTATTCTAGGCGCGGGTTATATTGCCGTTGAATTGGCTGGCGTACTCCACACCTTTGGTGTCAAGACAGATCTCTTTGTTCGTCGCGACCGTCCTTTACGTGGTTTTGATTCTTACATCGTTGAAGGTCTGGTCAAGGAAATGGAAAGAACAAACTTGCCACTTCATACTCACAAAGTCCCTGTCAAGTTAGAAAAAACTGCTGAAGGCATTACCATTCATTTCGAAGATGGTACTAGTCACACAGCTAGCCAAGTTATCTGGGCTACTGGTCGCCGTCCAAACGTTAAAGGCTTGCAACTTGAAAAAGCTGGAGTAACTCTGAACGAACGTGGCTTTATCCAAGTGGATGAATACCAAAATACTGTTGTTGAGGGAATCTACGCTTTAGGTGATGTAACAGGCGAAAAAGAACTAACTCCAGTTGCTATCAAGGCTGGACGTACTTTGTCTGAACGTCTCTTTAACGGCAAAACAACTGCTAAAATGGACTACTCAACTATTCCAACCGTTGTTTTTTCACACCCTGCTATCGGAACGGTTGGTTTGACAGAAGAACAAGCTATTAAAGAATACGGTCAAGACCAAATCAAGGTTTATAAATCAAGCTTTACGTCTATGTACTCTGCTTGCACTTCCAATCGTCAAGAAACTCGTTTCAAATTGATCACAGCTGGTTCTGAAGGAAAAGTTGTCGGACTTCATGGAATTGGCTATGGTGTTGATGAGATGATTCAAGGATTTGCTGTTGCTATCAAAATGGGAGCAACCAAGGCTGACTTTGATGCAACTGTGGCGATTCACCCAACTGCATCTGAAGAATTTGTAACTATGCGTTAATCAAAATAAAAGAAGCTGATACAAATGTACTGACCCCAAAAAGTTAGACAATTAATTTAAGCAAAGGATTTAGTTCTGTATTGTACAGGGCTAAGTCCTTTTAGTTTTACCTTAATTCGTTTGTTGTTGTAGTAATCAATACAGTCTACAATAGTTTGTTCCAAGTGTTCAAGTGACTGAAACGTATTCTCATAACCATAAAACATTTCAGACTTAAGAATGCCAAAGAAAGATTCCATCATACCGTTATCTGGGCTATTTCCCTTACGTGACATAGATGGTTGGATTCCCTTATTCTTTAAAAAATGATGATAGAAATCGTGTTGGTATTGCCATCCTTGCTCACTATGGAGAATTGTATTTTCGTAACGGTTCTCTGTAAAGGCTTGTTCTAGCATAGCTTTCATTTGTACTAAGTTCGGCGAAGTAGAAAGATTGTAGGAGATAATTTCGCTGTTAAAACCATCTAAAACTGGTGATAAATAGAGCTTTTGGCTGCTTGCCGGAATGGCAAACTCTGTCACATCTGTGTAGCACTTTTGCATTGGTTTGGTTGCTTCAAATTGACATTGAATAAGATTATCTGCTTTCTTGCCAACCTCTCCTTGGTATGAAGAATACTTCCGTTTACGGCGAATTCGAGCCGTTAAACCAAGTACTTTCATCAGACGCTGTACCTTCTTATGGTTCACTACGAAGCCACGATTTCGTAATTCTAGAGTCATGCGACGATAGCCGTAATTTCCTTTATGCTCAGTATAAATTGACTGAATTTCAGCTTTAATATCATAATCTTTAGAAGGATATCTAAAGAAAACTCTGTTACCAGTCCTTGAACAATTTCCGATTTTCTTCTTGCTCCTTTTCGTCCCTCAATCGGAGTTCTCTCAACTTTTTTAGAATGGCATTCTCCGCTCTCAAGTACTCATTTTCTGCTTGAAGACGTTCTAATTCTGTCATATTTTCAAATCTCTTCTTTGGCTTACGTCCCATTTTAGGTGGTCTCCCTCTTGTTTTCTCAACAATAGTATACCCGTTTTTCTTATATTGTGCCAGCCAATTCGAAAGCAATCCACTACTTAGAAGAGCATAATCCAGAGACGCCCTAATTTGTGAATGCCCCTCAAGAAGAACTTTATCAATGATCTCTTGTTTTAGTTCAGGAGAATAGTAACAATTCTTTCCTTTTTTGACGAACTCTATTCCGTAACGATCAATCAATTTAATCATGTACCTAAGATTAGAATTGTTTATCCCAAATTTATTTGAAAGCTTCTCTAAGCTATATCCTTGTTTTCTAAGTTCATAGATCTGAACTTTATCATCATAACTCAATTTCATAATAAAACACCCCAAAAGTTAGATTTTTTCTGTCTAACTTTTGGGGTGCAGTACAAAATGTGTCTGCTTCTTTTTTGATGTTTTCGAATCAACAAAATAATTATCCAACTTAATTAGTCAGCAAATCGGCCGTTACAGTTTTTGTCACCTTGTTTTAAAAAAATGGTTGACAATAATTACTCTACGAGTATAATAGTTACTATACATCAGAAAAGAGGTTAACTATTTTGAAAAAAGCTCACGTTTATGCTATCCCTGCTATTGGGGCTGCTCTCATTGCTGTTTTGGCACAAATCAGTCTTCCAATTGGACCTGTTCCCTTCACTCTGCAAAACTTTGCAATCGGCTTGATTGCTACTGTCCTTAGACCTAGAGAGGCTGTACTTTCTGTTGGACTCTATCTTCTTCTAGGTGCAATCGGTCTTCCTGTCTTTGCAGGAGGTGGAGCTGGATTTCAGGCTTTAGTTGGCCCTACTGCGGGCTATCTTTGGTTTTATCTTGTTTATTCTGGACTTACCTCTTCTCTAACTAACAGTGATAGTGGTTTTGTCAGAATTTTTCTAGCAAATCTCTTGGGAGATACACTTGTTTTTGTCGGTGGGATCATTGGATTGCATTTCCTAGCTGGAATGGCATTTGAAAAAGCTCTTGTTGTGGGGGTATTTCCCTTTATCATCCCAGATCTTGGTAAAATTATTGCTATTAGTTTTATTAGCCGTCCGCTACTTCAACGCCTTAAAAATCAGGCTTACTTTACTAACTAAAAAGGATATCGAGTTGTCATAACTCAATATCCTTTTCTTTTATTGTGAAAACTTAATTGCCTTTAAAGGCATCCACCATGGTTTGAAATTCTTCATTGGAGAGAGTAATCCCTTTGCCCATTTTAGTATGGTCTGGACTCCAAGCACGAATATCAAACTTTGCAGGGGCACCATTAAAGCTCACACGGTTGATTTCCTTGGTCCAACCTTTGTCGTTTTCAGAAAGAGTCAATAAGTGCTCTTCGATTTTAAATGTAAATTCTGCCATTTTCTTCTCCTTTTTTAGCTTTCATCTGATTATTCGTAAAATCTTGTAGATTTTAGGAAAATTTTATATAATATTGATATAAAAGAAGGGAGGCCACTATGAGACATAAATTCCAGCAAGTTTTAGATAAAATACATGACTTTTTAAATGGACATGACCAACCTGACCATACTGAAAGCAACTCCCTTACAGCCACTATTGAAGAGGCTATCCAGAAACAAACCGCTGTTCACCTTATCTTGTCTGAGACAAGCTTTACAGGTGATATCATCAAATACGATCAGCAACGCCAGCAAATTATCGTGAAAAATTTTGCCAAAAATGTGACCCGTATTATCCGCATAAGCGATATTCAACGCCTTCGCTTTGTCCCTTCAACCGTCCAAACAGCCCAAAAAAATATATTTAAGAAAGAGTGAGATGTAGTTGCTTCATCCCACTCTTTTTTCTTAGCGAATTTGTTCAAAATGTAAATGAACCGCGATATGATCTCCATAACCACTTCTTTCCAAGTCACGTTGTAGACGATAGGAAATGTAGTGTTCTGCAATGGTAATGTAACCTGCACCCAGTAAACGATGTTCAACTAAAGACTGAATCATGCTGATGGTAGCACGTTCCACCTTGGCTTCTTCCAAATCCAAAACCACTTTCTTAGTGACTTGTGCAAGGTTTTGACGCAAATCATCTGTCAATACATAGACAGTCTGGGCTGCCTTTAAGATAGCTTGGTAAATCTTGTCTGGATTAAATTCAGCAATTTCACCATCACGTTTGATTACTTGCATAGGTATCTCCTTTATTCTTTGTTTTCTTTAATTTCTGCCAGCATTTTTTCTTCTTCTGCTGTCAGTTGATAATGTTCAAGCAAATCCGGTCTGCGCTCGTAGGTTTTCTTTAAACTCTCATACAGGCGCCACTGACGAATCTTTTCATGGTGTCCACTCATCAGTACATCTGGCACGACCATCCCTTGATAATCGTAGGGGCGTGTGTACTGAGGGTATTCGAGAAGGCCTGAAGAAAAACTATCATCTTGGTGGCTAGACTCCTTGCCAATCACTTCTGGAATCAGGCGAACCGTCACATCAATCATGGTCATGGCTGCCAACTCTCCACCAGTCAAGACATAGTCCCCCAGGGAAATCTCATCTGTCACCAAGGTCTTAATACGCTCATCATAACCCTCATAGTGCCCACAGATAAAGATTAACTCTTCCTCTTGAGCCAAATCCTCAGCATAGGCCTGATCAAACTGCTTTCCAGCTGGATCGAGGAGAATAACGCGCGGATTTTTCTTTTCAATAGCATCAAAGGAATCGAAAATGGGTTGGGCTCGGAGCAACATCCCCTGACCGCCTCCGTAGGGCTCATCGTCTACATGGCGGGCCTTTTCAGCATTTTCTCGAAAATTATGATACTGGATATCCAAGAGCCCTTTTTCTCGAGCCTTTCCAACAATTGAGTGTTCCAGTGGAGAAAACATTTCTGGAAAGAGGGTTAAAATATCAATCTTCATCGTCTAACCCTTCTAAGATTTCCACATCGACCCGTTTATTTGGAATATCAACATTGAGAACCACTGGTGGGATATAAGGCAATAATAAATCACGCTTGCCTTTTCGCTTGACCACCCAGACATCGTTGGCACCTGGTTGCAGGATTTCCTTGATGGTTCCAATCAAGTTATCACCCTCATAGACTTCCAAACCGATAATCTCGTGATAATAAAATTCACCATCGTCTAGGTCATTCAAATCTTCCTCAGCAACCTTGAGACTGTATCCCTTGTACTTTTCAATAGCATTGATATGGTACATGTCTTTGAATTTAATAATGTCAAAGTTCTTCTGTTTACGGTGGCTAGCAATGGTCACTGTTTGAACAAACTGATCTTTTTCATCAAACAAAGCCAGCTCAGCCCCTTTTTTAAACCGTTCTTCTGCAAAATCTGTCACAGACAAGACTCGCATCTCACCCTGCAACCCCTGCGTATTGACGATTTTCCCAACATTAAAGTAGTTCATCTTGTCTCCTGTACTCTATTTCTTTCCATCTTATTCGGACAATTCTCGAATAATAGTCACAATTTTTTCTGATTCTGACCATTGTAAATAATGGTGATTCCCTCCTAAAATGAGTTTAGTATTGGAAGTCCAATATTCTGATTCTCTGTACTCTTTTTCTCTATAAGGCTGACAAAAAATAAATACAGGGATATAAGATTCTATAAATACATTCTCAAAATCTTCTTCAGTAATCTCTCCAGATATCTGAAATCCTGGATCTTGATTTTCCAACTCTGAGCCTTTTTCTTGCATCATTTCCCAGATTTCTTTATTAATTTCAGGGCTAAATGTGGCTTGAGTTAAGTTCTTAAAATAAAGTTCAGGACCATACTCGTCAATCAGCCTCATCTGCTCTTCCATTTCTGGATAAGGATTTTCTGAAAAATCAGCAAACATGACTTTTTTAGTTGTCGGTTCAATTGCTAGTAAAGCCTGACACTTAATTGGTTTGTTGAGCAATTTGCAAGCTAAAATTCCACTCAAACTATGTACACAAAGTATATATTCAGAAATCGCCAATTCTTCAAGTACTTCATAAACTGCATCTGCAAGATTATCCAGATTTTTTCCAGCTTGGTCATTCATCGGACTCCTACCTGTGTTCGGAAAATCAATAGTCAAGTAACCAATTGTAGGAGGAAGTTTTTCAAGTATAAGTGAAAAATTTTCATAACTTGGTAGCAAACCTGCGCCACTTAAACAAACTAGCATTTTCTTTTGCTTTTGATAAGTAACAGAGAGACTACCAATTTCTGTAGATACTTCAAACCTCTTCATAAAGAAATCCACTCATTCTATATAATAAATTATTAAAAATCCTTATCCTTTATTTTATCACGTTCCAAAGATTTTCTCAAGTTAGAGAAAAATACATAGGGGGCCCGCTATAGTCCAAAAAG